>JBGTIA010000001.1:0-6844 GCA_041745835.1 Ilumatobacteraceae bacterium
CCGACGTCGCCGCGAGGAACTTCTGCTTCACCACCGGATGCGTCTCCGCCTCGTCGGTGGTCAACCACACCGAACCGCACCACACGCCCTGTGCGCCGAGCGCCATCGCCGCCGCCATCTGCCGACCGCGCCCGATGCCGCCGGCACCGAGCACCGGGATGTCGACGGCGTCGACGATCTCGGGGATCAGCACCATCGAGCCGATCTCCCCGGTGTGTCCACCGGCCTCGGACCCCTGGGCGATGATGATGTCGACGCCTGCTGCCTGGTGTCGCTCGGCGTGAACCGGCCGTCCGGCGAGTGCGCCGATCAGCCGGCCCTCCTCCTTCACCCGGTCGATCAGGAACTGTGGTGGCGGGCCGAGCGCGTTGGCGACGAACGCCGTCTTGTGGGCGAGGGAGATCTCCAATTGCGGTCCGGCTGCTGCGGCGCTGAACGGCGCGATGCCGCCGTGGCCTCCGGTCGATCGGCCCGACGTGCGCGACTCGTCCGGAGGGAACTCGGGGACGTCGTAGCGGCGAAGGATGTCATCGACGAACTGGCGGTGCGTGTCGGGGATCAACGCCCGGATGTCGTCGAGCGTGTAGCCGCCGTCCTCGTCGCCGGCGTACTTCGCCGGAACGATCAGGTCGACGCCGTAGGGCCGATCGCCGATCTCGTCCTCGATCCACCTGAGGTCGATCTCGAGCTGTTCGGGCGAGTGGGCGACGGCACCGAGCACGCCGAGGCCGCCCGCCTTCGACACGGCGGCCACGACATCGCGACAGTGGCTGAAGGCGAAGATCGGGAACTCGATCCCCAGCATCTCGGTGGCGGCGGTCTTCATCGGTATCTCCT
Organism: Ilumatobacteraceae bacterium; assembly: GCA_041745835.1. Taxonomy (GTDB): domain Bacteria; phylum Actinomycetota; class Acidimicrobiia; order Acidimicrobiales; family Ilumatobacteraceae; genus Sva-07. The sequence continues at coordinate 838 of JBGTIA010000001.1, forward strand.
GAGCGATTGTGGGACATCGTCATTGTTGCCGTTCGTGCCCCGTTGTCACGAAGCAGCTCTTGGTTCCCCGAGACCTGGGCGCGGGGGACGGGGGACCGGTTCCGCGAGACCCGGGCTGGCGGGACGGCGTTCTGGGTACGATTGGCGCGCCGGTGTCCGCCGGCCCGAACCCACATTCAGGAAGTGATATCTCATGTCCGTGACCGACTCGACTCACACGTCCGAGCTCGCGGCAAGAGCCAAGGAGATCACCGAGCGCGAGCTGGTGACCTACTCCGAGCGAACCCAGGGATCCCAGAAGGCAACCGAGCGAGCTCGCAAGGTGCTGCCGGCAGGGGTTCCCTCCAGTTTCCAGGCCTACGACCCGCACCCCATCGTCGTCAAGCACGCCGCCGGCGCGCACATGATCGACGTCGACGGCAACGAATACGTCGACTACGACATGGGCTTCGGCGCGCTGTTCGCCGGACACATGAATCCCGCTGTCCGTGCGGCAGTCGAGGCCCAGTTCGACCACGGCACGCTCTACGTCACCCCGTGCGAACTCGACGCCGACGTCGCCGAACTGCTCGCTGGTCGCTACGGCTTCCCGATGTGGCGGCCGACCAACTCGGGCACCGAAGCCACGATGGATGCCATCCGACTCGCACGCGGCGTCACCAAGCGCGAGAAGCTGGTCAAGGTCGAGGGTGGCTATCACGGTCACCACGACGAGGTGATGATCTCCAACAAGCCGGCGATCGCCGAGGCGGGTCCGGCCGACGCGCCGTATTCGATCCCGCAGTCCGCAGGTATCACCCAGGGCACCATCGACGACGTCATCGTGATCCAGTACAACGACGCGCCGGCGCTCGAACGAGCGCTCGCGAGTCGCGAGGTCGCGTGCTTCATCGTCGAACCGGTCATGGAGAACATCGGGATCTGCCTACCGGAGCCGGGCTACCTCGAAGCGGTCCGGGAGATCTGCGACAAGTACGGCACGCTCCTGATCTTCGACGAGGTGAAGACCGGGATCACCGCCGGCGTCGGCGGTGCCACCAAGAAGCTGGGCGTGACGCCCGATCTCATCACCCTGGCCAAGTCGATCGGCGGTGGATTCCCCGTCGGAGCGTTCGGCGGCAAGGCCGAGTACATGGATCTGATCACCACGGGCGAGGTGCTCCACCTCGGCACCTACAACGGCAACCCGCTCGTCATGGCTGCCGCCAAGGCCACCCTGACCCAGGCCTGCACGCATGAGACGATCGGCGCAGCGATCGCACTCAACCATCAACTGGTCGAGGCATGCCAGAAGATCATCGACGACGCCGATCTGCCCGCTCACACCGTCGAGTTCGGCGCGAAGGGCTGCATCACCTGGTCGAGGAACCCGGTGCGCAACTACCGCGACTACAAGGCCACCGACTTCGACCTTGCGTTCGCGCAGTGGATGCACGGCATCAACCGCGGCATCCTGCTTCCGCCGGGCCTCGACGAGCAGTGGCTGATCTCGGTGATGCACACCGAGGCCGATGCCATGCGCTACGCCGACGTCTTCTCCGAGTTCGTCGACGAACTCACGGCCTGAACGTCCGGGCCCGCGTGATCGGGCCCGTGACCGGACAACCGGGGTCTGACCCCGGTTGTCCCGACCGCCCTGAGCGAGACTGGTCGGCGTGGCACTGTTCTGCACCGACACGGTTCTCGACTCCTACAGCGACCGGATCGCCGCGATCGCTCCCGGTCTCGAGGTGATCGCGCTCAGGCCCGGCGAGGAGATTCCAGCCGACGACATCGAGCGGATCACGATTGCGTTCTTCTCCAACGACGCCTGGCCCGAGCGTGCAGGACCGTTCTTCAAGGTCGCCCTGGACGCCCGGAATCTCGAGTGGTTCCACTCGATGTCGGCAGGAGTCGACAGCCCCGTGTTCTCGTCGTTCCTCGACCGCGGCGCTCGACTGACCACGTCGTCGGGAGCGAGCGCTCCACCGATCGCAGGAACGGTGATGTTGTACCTCCTGGCGCTCAGCCGGGACCTTCCCGGATGGCTCCGGTCGCAGGCGGCGCACGACTGGTCGCCGTCACCGTTCCGGGAACTCGACGGACAACGCCTCGTCGTGGTGGGATTCGGCCCGATCGGCCAGGAGGTGGTGCGGTTGGCGACGGCGTTCCGGATGGACCCCGTCGTCGTGCGTCGATCAGCACGTGGCGACGAGCCGTGCGCCGTGCGCCCCCTGGCCGAACTCATCGACGCAGTTCGTGATGCCGATGCGGTCGTCGTCGCCCTTCCACTCGCGCCGGAGACACGCAGGATCATCAGTGCCGACGTGATCGCGGCGATGAAGTCGGACGCCGTGTTCGTCAATGTCGGCCGTGGCGAACTCGTCGACCAGAGTGCGCTCACCGACGCGCTCGCGTCCGGTCGGCTCGCCGGCGCCGGCCTCGACGTGTTCGACCCCGAACCTCTCCCATCCGACAACCGGTTGTGGGACCTCCCCAACGTGATCATCAGCCCGCACACCTCCGGATCCAGCGACGGCACGACCGCGCGCGTCGCCGAGGTCTTCCTCGACAACCTCGATCGATTCGTTCGGGGCGAGCCCTTGCGCAACGAAGTCCGCAACGCTCCCGGTGGTGGCTGAAATCGCCCGAGGCGATGAGCGAAGCGACCGGATGTCGTTCTCTCGCTCATCACTGGTGGCGACGGCGTTCGAGTGATGAGCGAACGGACCGGATACCGGCGCTTCGCTCATCGCTCTGTGGTTTGCGAGAGGGATCGCGCGCGCTCAGTGCGTTCGGCGCACCGCGAGGATCACGATGTCGTCGCGACGCTCCGAGTTCGGAACCTGGTCGATCAGATCGGCCACCAACGACTCCAACGCGTCGCCTGTCGCCGCAGTGGCCACATCGAGCAACCGTCGGTGGCCGGCTTCGATGCGCTCCCGGTGGTGTTCGACCAGTCCGTCGGTGTAACACACCAGGCTGTCGCCGATTTCGAGGCGGCAGACGGCGGTCGTCCGTGGCGACGTGAGTCCGATCGGCGGGCCGGGATCGGCGTCGAACCAGTCGTGATCGCCGTTCGCGTGCAGCAGCAACGGCGGATGGTGACCGGCCAACGTGTAGCGCAACTCGCCCGTCGACTGGTCGAGGCGGCCGTAGAACAGCGTGCTGGCGAACGCGTTCGGCGTGTGTGCGGCGTATTCGTCGAGTCGTTCGATGACGGTCGCGGGGTCGTCGTGGGCGTGACTCAGGCCGGTGAGCGCGTTGCGGATCTGACTCATCGCAATCGCTGCATCGAGGTCGTGGCCGACGGCGTCGCCGACCACGATGGCAATGTCACCCTGGCGGATCTCGACGACCTCGTACCAGTCGCCACCGACGCGCAGGCCGGTCGTGCCGGCTTGGTACCGGGCACACACCTCGTAGCCCTCGACATCGGGGATCGATGTCGGCAGCAGGCCCGCCTGGAGTCGACGGGCGATCTCTCGCTCGTGCTCCGCGATCTCTTGCAGTGCGGCTCGTTCGCGGCGTTGCTCGGTCACCTCGACGACCACCACGCCGGCGCCGACGATGCCGAGGCCTGGCACCCGTACCGGGTAGAAACCCTCCTCCCAGACACGGGCCGTCCCCGGGTGCGCGGGTGTTTCGCCGCTGATCTCGATGCCCGTCAGTGACTCGCCGTCATCGAAGACGCGTCGCAGGACGGTGGTGATCTGCTCGGCGAGTCGCGGCACGACCTCGTGGAGGCTGCGCCCCAGGTGTTCGGCGACCGAGAGCCCGTTGGTCTCCGCCAACCTGGTATTGACATGGCCGTAGCGGAACTCACGGTCGATGAAGGCGAAACCCACCGGCGCCTGGGTGAGCAAGGTGTCGAGCAGGGCGGCGAGGCGGCTCGCCTCGTCGCTCACCCAGGCACGCTGCAGCGCGGCGCCGCACAGCGCAACCGCCGGTTCGATCACGGCGTGATCCAACGCGTCGGTCGGTGAGTTCCAGGCGAGTCCGATCGCAGCCTGCACGCGGTTGTCGGCGACCCTGATCGGATGGGCGGCGATCGACTGCACACCGATCTGTCCGGCATCGTCGGCGCCGAACGGGAACTGCTCAGCGATGGCGGCGTGGTCCGAAAGGTGCACTGCTCGCCCGGTCAACACCGCAGTGCCCAGCGGCGTCGTGCCGTCCAGGGGCACGGTCATCCACTTGGCAGCGATGCCTCGATCCATGTCGCTGGGCAGGAAAAGCTGGAGCCCGTCGCCGGACGGTGGAGCGATGGCGATGTTGCCGAAGACGGCTCCGACCGTCGGTCCGAGCGTCTCGGCGATCGCCTCGCAGACCTCTTCGACCGTGCGAGACGCCGCGAGCGAACTCGCCAGGGCCCGCAGCGCATCGTTCTGGGCGCGCGCCGCGTTCAACTCGGCGACCAGCAGGTCGATGGCTGATGAGGTCTCCCGAGAACTGACGAATCCCGGCGAATCGGTCACTGCAGGGACAGTAGTGCCAGCGTCGCTCGACCGCCTGGAGCTCGGCTCCGTCGTGGTGCCACGTCAGGCGGCGATCGGCTCGGCGTGGGGGCGCAACTTGACGATCGCCCGCTCGACGCGTCGCCGGACGGCCTGGGAGGTCACGCCCAGCTCGGCGGCGATCGCCGCGTACGTCGCCGGTTCGCGACCTCGCAGACCGAAGCGGGCGGCGACGGCTGATCCACTCGTGTCGTCGAGATGGTCGAGCAGCGAATCGATCTGCGTGCGGGAGATGTGGCGCTCAGCTGCTTCGTCGGGGCTGTCGTTGCCGCTCGCGACGAGCGCACCGAGTGTGTCGGTGCCGTCTCCGATCGGGCGATCCAGCGACTCGAGCTGGATGAACGTGGCGATCATCGCCAGATCGTCGGCGAGCCGGCCGCCGGATGCGACCGTGGCGGCGACGGCGGTTCGCAGTTCGCGAGCGCGATGCCCCGGGATGCGAACCGTATTGGCCGACGACTCGAGTCCGCGCTGGATCGACTGACGAATCCACCAGGTGGCGTACGTCGAGAACTTGTAGCCCCGGCGCCAGTCGAACTTCTCGACCGCCTTCCCGAGGCCGATCATTCCGTCCTGCACGATGTCGTCGCGGTCGAGGTGCGCTGGCACACGAAATCGGTTGGCGATGCTCTGCACCAGTCGGACGTTTGCCTCGATGAAGTGGTGCCGTGCCCGTTCTCCCTCGGCAATGAGGTCGACGTCGCCGTCCTCGGCCGTCCCGGTCGCGACTCTGAGCGCCGCAGCCCGGCCGACTTCGATCGCCTGTGCGAGCCAGTGTTCGTCGTCGGCTGTGAGCAAGGCACGATGGTCTCGACGGCGGCGCGTGGTGTCCGCATGCCGACCTGCCGGGACACGGGGCGGAGGGGAGCCGTCGGTGAGAGGCATGAAGAGAACCTAAAACACCCTTTCGAAAAGGTCAATGTTGGGACGCAAATGACTCGCGTCGTACCCTTGGGGACCGTTGATCTGGTTCCTGCTCGCCCTGCATGCGGTGATCGTCGTGGCGCTCTCGTTGGTCGGGCGACGTCTGGGTCGGACCTCGCTGTGGGTGGCAGCGGTCCCGATGGCGGTCACCGCTGTCTGGTCGGCGACTCGTCTGGGGTCAGCCGACGTCGTCACGGCAGGGTTCCAGTGGGTGCCCGGCCTCGATGTCGCCGTGGAGTTCCGCGTCGATGCGATGGGCTCGTTGCTGTCGGTCCTCGTCTCGGGGATCGGGGCGCTCGTGTGTGTCTACGCCGCCGGCTACTTCACGCCGAGCGCAACGAGCATGGGCCGTTTCGCTGCCACGCTCCTCGCCTTCTCGACGGCGATGGTGGGCCTCGTCTGGGCCGACTCGGTGTGGACGCTCTTCGTCTTCTGGGAACTCACTTCCATCACGTCATTCCTGCTGGTGGGCTTCAAGCACGCCGACCCGGTCGCACGCACCGCAGCACGGCGAGCGCTGGTGATCACGGCGGCCGGCGGGCTGTCGCTGCTCGCCGGCTTCGTACTCTTCGTCGACGCCGCCGGCA
>JBGTIA010000002.1:0-9161 GCA_041745835.1 Ilumatobacteraceae bacterium
GGCGGTGGCTGCCGAGACGGCGGATGCGGGCACCGGCCTCCACGACGCTGCGGGCGGCGAGATCGAACAGTTCATCGTCGGTCAGACCGACGACCGACAACATCGCGCCATTGCGCCGTACGCCGGCGCCAGCCGCGACCAGACGTTCGGCCACGTCGTCGACCGATCGCGGGCGATCGGCGATCTCGACGAGTTCCAGCTCGATGCCGCCGGACGCTCCCGCGAGTTCGACCATCGAGCCCTGCGCGACCAGCTTGCCCTCGGCCAACGCGACCACGTGGTCGCAGACGCGCTCGACCTCCTCGAGCACATGCGACGAGAGCATCACGTCGATGCCGAAGTCCCGGTTGACCTGCACGATGATGTTCAGCATCTCGTCGCGTTGGACCGGGTCGAGCCCGTCGGTCGGTTCGTCGAGCACGATCAGGCGGGGATCGGCTGCGATCGCCTGGGCGAGCTTGACGCGTTGACGCTGCCCGGTCGACATGGTGCCGAGCGCACGAAACCGCTCCTCGCCGAGGCCGACCAGGTACAACGAATCGCTCGCCCGGCTTCGTGCCTCGTCGCGCGGCAGTCCCTTGACCTCGGCCAGGTGGCGCACGAAGTCGTAGGCACGCAGGTCGTCGGGGAACACGTTGCGTTCGGGGCCGTAACCGATCTGCGCACGGAGTTCCGGGCCCTTGTGGGCGGGGTCGAGGCCGAGCACATGGATCGATCCCGCCGTCGGTGCGAGCAGACCGAGCACGAGGGAGATCAGCGTGGTCTTGCCGGCACCGTTGGCTCCGACGAGACCGGTGACGCCGCTGGGGATCGTCACGTCGAGCGAGTCGAGCGCCCGAGTCGAGGGGAACTGCATGACCAGCCCCCTGGTCTCGATGATCGCCGCCACGCCGTGAGTCTCGCAGCTCGGAGCTGTCACAACGTGCCAGCCGGTGACGCAGTGCCTGGCACCGCCGTCACTGGTTACGCCGGTGCCTGGCACCGCCGTAACCGGTTACCGTCGGTCCATGGGCATCATCCACCTCCCGGCGACGGCCACGGTCGACGAGATCCACCAGGCGCTCGATCGGGACGCCGCGCTGATCATCGACGACCTCGCGAGCCCCGACCAGATCGATGCGGTGACGACCGAGATGGCGTCGTTCATCGCGGCGACTCCGCCCGGCAGCGACGACTTCTCGGGGCGCAACACCAAGCGGACCGGCGCGCTGATTGCCAGGTCGCCGTCGAGTCATGCGCTGATCCAACATCCGACGATCCTCGGCGTGACCGAGAAGCTCCTGCATCGTGCGCAGACCTTCCAGCTCCACCTCACCCAGGTGATCTCGATCGGGCCGGACTCGCCCGGCCAGCCGATCCACCGCGACCAGTGGGCGTTCGACTTCTTCGAGTTCCCGAGCGACTACGACGTGCAGTGCAACACGATCTGGGCGCTCACCGACTTCACCGAGGCCAACGGCGCCACCCGCCTGATGCCGGGCAGCCAGCACCTCCCGGACAGCTTCGAGCACACCGTCGACGAAACCGTTGCGGCCGAGATGACCAAGGGCTCGTGCCTGCTCTACACGGGCAAGGTGTACCACGGCGGTGGCGCCAACACCTCCGACGCGACCCGCATGGGGCTCAACATCACCTACGACGTCGGCTGGTTGCGCCAGGAGGAGAACCAGTACCTGTCGGTGCCGCACGAGGCGGCCGCCACGCTGCCCGACGACCTGTTGCGGCTGATGGGGTACCGCATCGGCGCGTACGCTCTCGGATACATCGACGACGTCCGCGATCCGATCGAAGCGATCCGTTCGTCGACCGGCGCCATGAGTTTCGGCACGCTCGATCGTTGAGCGATCTCAGGCGAGGTCGGCCGCCGTGAACGGCGTCGAGAACCTCACGCACCACACCACCACGGTGTCGTACACGGAGAGGTCGACACCCACCGGTATCTCGTAGTTCTGGTCGCCGATGTTGCCCGTCAGGACGCCGAGATCGACGAAGTCGTCATCGAACGCCCCACTGTCACCGTCGGCGCTCGAGTTCGAGAGGTAGACCCGCAGATCGGGGCCGTTGTCGGTCGAGAAGTTTTCGAACCGCAGGAAGCGTTGCTCGCTGCCGTCGTTGAGCACCACGGCGCGACCCTCCCCGCTGTAACGGCCGCGCGGGATGAACGAGCCCTCGGCCAGGGTGACGATCGGCGGTACCGGCGGCTCGGTCACCACCGGTGTCTCGCGTGCCAGGACGTCGAGTTCCGACGTGACCGGCTCCTCGACCGCCGGCGCGGAACTGGCGCTCGGTTCCCCGAGATCGGGTGCGGGCGTGTCGCTGGGCGCGCCTGCGGTGGTGACGCCCGAGTCGAACACCGGCCCGGCCTCGGCGACCTCGTCGTCGATGAAGAGGGTGTGCACGCCGAAGACGCCGAACGCGAGGTAGGCGACCCCGGCGAGTGCGGCGGCGGTGACCGGAAGGAGGACCTGGAGATTGCGTCGAATCCAACTCATCGACACAACGTACGAATGCCATCGGGCGATGGAAATCGCATCCCGAATCGTTCTCCGACCGTTCCCGAATCGGCAAGATCTGCCGTTACACCGGGGGTCTGACCCCTGGTGTAACGGTCAGGCGTCGACGAGCTGCTTGTCGCGTTCGTCGTTCTCGCGTTGCTCCTCTTCGTGGGCGAGAGCGATCGCACTCGTGTGTGTGCCGCCCTCCACGTTGAGCGTCGGCAGGATCCGGTCGAGCCACTTCGGCAACCACCAGTTCCGTGCGCCCAGCAGTTCCATCGTGGCCGGCACCAGCAGCATGCGCACGAACGTGGCGTCGAGGAACACTGCCGACGCCAGACCGAGGCCGAACATCTTGATGATGCGGTTGTCCTCGAGGACGAACCCGGCGAACACCACGATCATGATCGCAGCGGCCGCGGTGATCACCCGTGCGGTCGCAGCGAGGCCGTCGGCAACGGAACCCTTCGGGTCGCCCGTGCGGTCGAACTCCTCCTTCACACGTGACAGCAGGAAGACCTCGTAGTCCATCGACAGTCCGAAGACGATGGCGAACATCATCATCGGCAGGAACGGTTCGATCGGGCCGCCGGCGGTGTTGAACAACGAGGCACCCCATCCCCAGCCGAACACGGCGACCACGATGCCGTAGGCGCCGCCGATCGAGAGCATGTTCATGATCACGGCCTTGAGCGGCACCAGCAGCGACCGGAACACCATCATCAGCAGCAGGAACGAAAGGCTCAGCACCGCGGCGAAGAAGTACGGGATGCGCTCGGCCAGGTAGGAACTGAAGTCGATGTTCGCCGCGACCGATCCGGACACATTGACGATCACGTCGGTTCCATCGACGGTGGCCGGCACCACGTCGTCCCGAAGCGAGTTCACCAGATTGGCCGTCGCCTCGTCCTGCGGGCCGGTGGTGGGGGTCAGCCGGATGATGGCCGCTCCGGCGGTCGCCGGGTCGCCGGTGTTCGGCAGCGGGCCGACGACGTCGGCCACCCCATCGGTCGCCTGCAGCGAGGTGGAGAGCTCGGCGAGCACCTGGAGATCCTGCGGCGAGGACAGCTCGGCGGTCAGCAGCAGCGGTCCATTGGTACCCGGCCCGAACGCCTCGCTGGTGAGGTCGTAGGCGGCACGCGTCGTGGTGCTCTCGGCGAAGTTGCTCTCGTCGGAGAATCCGAGGCGCAACCCGAGCACTGGCACCGACATCAGGAGCAGGAACAGGGTGGTGGCGATTGCGATCGGCCACGGCCGGTGCTGCACGAACCGGCTCCACTTGTACGCCCACGTCTGGCGCAGCGGCTTCTCCTTACGTGGCGGCAACTCCTTGCGAAGCGGCGCCACGGCGAACGATGCGAGCATGACGATCACGGCAAGTGGCACGCCGACCAGCAGCGGTTGGATGCCGAGCCCGAGGCCGACCAGAGCGATCGCGACCAGTCCGGCCGCGATGACACCGCGCCAACGCGACACCTCGACCTTGCGCTGGGCGAAGCCGAGCAGCGCCGGGAGCAGTGTGACCGACGCGATCATCGTCACGAGCACGGTGACCGCCGCGCCGGTGGCGAGGCCGTTGATGAACGACAAGCCCATGATGAACATGCCCAGCAAGGAGATGACGACGGTGAATCCGGCGAACACCACGGCGCGTCCGGCGGTGTCGAGCGCGACGACCGTTGCCTGCTCGGGATCGAGGCCCGCCTTCAACCCCTCCCGATACCGGGTGACGATGAAGAGCGCGTAGTCGATGCCGACGCCGATGCCGATCATCGCACCGAGCGTGACGGCGAAGTCCGGCACCGAGATCACGTTGGACAGCAGCGTGATCAGACCGGCGCCGATGCCGACACCGAAGAGGGCAACGCCGATGGGCAGGCCCATCGCCAGGACGGAACCGAACGACAGGATCAGGATCACGATCGCGAAGCCCAGGCCGATCAGCTCGGATTCGGGCGGTTCGAACTCTCCGAGTGCCTGACCGCCGACCTCGACCTGCAGACCGCCGATGTCGGTCGGCTTCACGTCGGCGATCTCGATCCCGATCTCCCCCGTCGCGGTCTCACTCAGGCTCTCGGCGAGATCGACCTGGGCGTAGGCGACTTGCCCGGCGAGTGGACCTTCGGTGGCGATCAGGCCGAGCGCGGCTCCCTGAGGGGAGTACGGGCTGGTGAGCGTCACACCCTCGATGGCGTCGATTTCGTCGAAGAGTTCGGTCATCGCGGCCATGACTTCGGGGTCGTCGACGCCCTGGTCGGCGCGGAAGATGATCGAGCCGGACCGTCCGCTGCCGGCGCCGCCGAAGTACTGGTCGAGCGTGTCGAAGCCGCGCTTGGACTCCGAGTCGGGAATCGAGAACGAACTGTCGCTCGAGGCACCGATCGTGCCGACGAGGACGAACACCGTGACGAGTGCCGTGACCCACGCCCCGAGCACGAACCATCGACGGCGGAATCCGAATCGGCCGAGCTTGCCCCACGCCGAATCGGGCACCTCCGCCACGAGATGCGATGGGCTGCGGGTCGAGTCGTCGGGTTCGAACGGACGGTCGGGATCAACGGATCGTTGCGATACATCCTGGGGGGAAGTGGACGTCTTGTTCATTATTGGACATTCTGACCATTACAATTGGCAATCGCAACGTACGATCGGCCAACGTGTCGAACGGCACACGCACGACCTCATGACCAGCACCTCCGACCCGCTCAACACTCCCCGAACCGACGACCCCCGCGTCGAACGCACGCGTGCGGCTGTGATCGAGGCGGCTTGCGAACTCCTCGTCGCCGACGGCCCGAGTTCGATCACCCACGCCAATGTCGCTGCTGCAGCGAACGTGAGTCGCACGACGGTGTACAACCACTGGCCGACGCAGGCGGACCTGGTGCGCGACACCATCCACTCGCTCGGCAAGGTGCCGGTCAGCCCGGATCAGCTCACCGGTGTGCTGCGCCCCGACCTCGGACTCCTGTGCGCGCACCTCATCGACGATCTCGCCGACGAACAGCGGGCGCCGATGATCGCGAACATGATGGAGCAAGCGCTGCACGATCCGATCGTGGCGGCCGTACGCGACGAGTTCCTGGGGGCCTTTGCCACCGTCTTCCACATCGTCATCGGCACGGCGGTGGATGCCGGCGAACTCCGATCCGACATCGACGCGGACCGTTCGATGGCTGCGCTGCTCGGCAGCTTCCTGTTCGCCCGGTTCATGTCGACCGACGAGTTCGATCGTGGCTACGCCGACGCGGTGCTCGACGAGTTCGTCCGCACCAACGCACCGCGCTGAGCGATCACCCACTCCACGTTCGTGTGAGGATTTCGGAGACCCGTCCCGCCGAAATCCTGACGCAAACGGGGGGTTGGCGGGTGCGGCAGCGGTCAGGCGTCGCGTCGAGCGATGAGCGCCTCGACGGCACCGAGCTCGTACGGGTGACCGGTCATCACGATCACGTGGGTCGCTCCCGCTTCGAGGAACGCGTCGAGCTGGCCGACGTCATCGGGCGAGATCGCAACGGTGCGCTCGATCTCGCTCGGATCGCGCCCGAGCTCGGCGCACCACCGGTCGAGCACAGCGTTCTTGTGGGCGAACGTCTCCGGCGGCCCGAACGAGTTCCAGGCGCCGGCGTGCTGCGCAGTCAGCTTGAGCGTGACCTTCTCGCCGGACCCGCCGACGATGATCGGGAGCGGCCCGAGCGGCGCCGGGTTGAGGGCCGCCAGCCGGGCTTTCAGGCGAGGAAGGTCGTCGCGAAGCTTGCGCAGACGCTCGGGTGCCGTACCGAACGGGAACCCGTATTCGGTGTAGTCGCGCTCGAACCATCCCGCCCCGATGCCGAGGTACATGCGGCCACCGGACACGTGGTCGGCCGTCCGGGCCATGTCGGCGAGCAGCTCGGGGTTGCGGTAGCTGTTGCACGTGACGAGCATCCCGAGCTTGGCCCGCTCGGTGTCGGCGGCCATCGCCGTGAGGATGGTCCATCCCTCGAAGTGCGCTGCATTGGGATCGCCGCACAACGGGAAGAAGTGATCCCAGGTCCAGATCGAGTCGACACCGAGCGACTCGGCCCGACGCCACGCGTCACGGATCTCGATGTAGGAGGTGGCTTGCGGATGGAGCTGAACACCGACGTGGAAGGTCACGGGTTCAGTGAAACAGCCCAGTCACCGGCGGATCAACGTTTGCGAGAGAATTCGGGAGACCCGTCCCACCCGAATCCGCACGCAAACGGAAGTATCAGTGGCGGCGGACGACGACGCTGCCGACGGAGTAGCCGGCGCCGAACGAGCAGAGCACGCCGAGGTCTCCGGCTTCCAGGTCATCACGATGGCGATGGAACGCAATGACCGAGCCGGCGGAACTCGTGTTGGCGAACTCGTCGAGGATCACCGGCGCTTCGTCGTCGGTCGGCAGACGGCCGAGCACGCCCTTCGCGATCAACTGGTTCATCTTCAGGTTCGCCTGGTGCAGCCAGAAGCGTCGCACGTCGCCGGCGGCGAGCCCGAGCTGCGTCAGGTGATCGGTGATGTGTCCGGCCACCATCGGGCAGACCTCGCGGAACACCATCTGGCCGTTCTGGCGGAACACGAGCTCTTGCGGATCCCGTTCGACGACTTCCGACGAATTCAAGAAGCCGAAGTCGTTGCGGATGTTGTTGGAGAACTTGGTCACCAGCCTGGTGCCGAGCACCTCCCACCGGTCCGCGGCCGTCGCATCGGCGTTGCGTTCGAGCACCAGCGCCGTACATGCGTCGCCGAAGATGAAGTGGAAGTCACGCATCTCGAAGTTGTTGTGCCCCGAGGTGATCTCCGGGTTGACGACCACGGCGCAGTTCGCCGAGCCGTTGCGCAACGCGTCGACGGCGGCCTGCACCGAGAACGTCGCCGACGAGCAGGCGACGTTCATGTCGTAGCCCCACCCCTGGGCACCGAGCGCGTCCTGGATCTCGATGGCCACCGCCGGGTACGCACGCTGCAGGTTGGAGCACCCGACGATCACAGCGTCGACGTCGCCAGGTGCTCGGCCCGCCTGTGCGAGCGCCTCGTGGATCGCCGGCAACGACATCTCCGCTTGGATCCCGAGTTGGTCCTCGCTGCGTGTTTCGAGACGGGGACGCATCCGGGCCGCATCGAGCACGCCCGACTTCTCCATCACGTAGCGCCGCTCGATCCCCGACGCCTTGAGGATGAACTCCTCGTCGGGCACCGAACGCTCGGCCGCGTCGCCGCTGGCGATCTCCTCGGCGTGCTCTGCGTTCCAATTCAGCACCGCTTCGGTGAGCGATGCGACGAGCTCGGCGTTGGTGATCGATTCGGGTGGCGTGAACAGCCCGGATCCGGTGATCGAGACGGATGACAGTTCGACGAGCGACATGAAGTCGACGCTAACGAACTCAGCCGACCCAGGTCCGCACGAGCGATCGGAGCGTGTCGATGCCGTCGCCCTTGGCGGCACTGACCCACACGATGTCGCCTTGATCGAGCTGACAGCCGGCGGCCAATTCCTTCTTGCGTGTCGCCCGCTTGGACGACTTGACCTTGTCGAACTTCGTTGCGACCACGGTGTGCGGCACACCGTGGTAGCGCAACCAGTCGAGCATCTGTGCGTCGAGCGTCGTCGGGCCGATCGCGCCGTCGACGAGCACGAACACCATGGCGAGGTTCTGCCGTTCGAGCAGGTATCCCTCGATCATCTCCGGCCAGTCCCGTTTCACGTTCTTCGCTGCCTTGGCGAATCCATAGCCGGGAAGGTCGACCATCGTGGGGGTGTTGGGCGTTGCGGTCTCGGGCCGTGCGCTGGCGACCTCGAACATATTGATCAGTTGCGTCCGTCCAGGGGTGTTCGACACCCGGGCCAGTTGCTTGCGGTTTGCGAGCGCATTGACGAGCGACGACTTCCCGACGTTCGAACGTCCGACGAACGCCACCTCTGCGGGCGACTCGGGGAGCTGATCGACCCGACTGGCGGACTGCACGAACGTCAGGCGGAGAGGACCACTCATCGCTCCATCCTCGCATCGCTCCGTGGCGAACGAACGTGTTCGCACACGCGGGACCGGCGACTAAAGTTTCCACGCATGCGACGGAACCTCCGGACACACACCCTGATCGTCGTCGGTGCCGCAGGGTTCGCCCTTGCGTTCTCTGCCTGCGGCGATGCCGCAGAGAGCGGACTCGAACAACTCGTCGAATCGCAGGGCGGCGGTGACGTCGACCTCGATGTCGACGGCGACGGCGACGGCGGCTTCTCGATGCAGACCGAGGAGGGAGGCATGACGATCGACGAAGACGGCAACTTCATCATCACCGACGCCGACGGCTCGGTGGTGACGGGCAACGCCGATGCCGAATCGGGCGAGCTCACCGTGGAGAGCGAGGACGGCAGCTTCAGTTCCGGTGCAACGACCGAGCTTCCGGAGGAGTGGCCGGTTTTGATCTACGTCGGCGATCAGAGCGACAACCAGGTCAACGTCTCGGTCTACAGCAACAACTGATCGAGCGGCCGCTCTCTGCCTAGCCGCTGACCAACGACGCAAGCGCCCAGACGGCGGCAACCAGACCGATGCCTGCGTAGACCGCGCTGCGAACGACGGGGGCGCGTTCGAGGTTCGAGTCGTCGAGCTGCCTCGCCGGCGGCTTGACGATCGCCAACGCATTCCCGACGAAAAG
>JBGTIA010000003.1:0-6102 GCA_041745835.1 Ilumatobacteraceae bacterium
CTCGGCGCAGCCCGCGACCACCGCGCCGAGCCCGACGACCAGTCCGATCCTTGCTCGACGACTCATGGACTCGACGGTACTCGCGGATCTCAACTGATGCCTTTTCAGTGGGGAGTTACTCATGGCACGATCAATTCGAGCCGGGCCGACTCGACACCGGGCACGAAGAAGAAGTAGCCGTCGGTTGCAGCGATGCTCGGCGCGCCGATCGTGAGGGTGATGTTCTGACGGCCACCGGGCTCGACGAGCGCCGTGCACTCGAACGAGGGACCTGCTTCATCATCGCCCGTCGCCGGCACCGTGAGGTCGAGGGAGAGCCGCCGCTCCTCGTCGGAGTCGTTGACGAAGATCACGTTGTTCGGGTTCGAGCGGGGCAGCGTGAGCGACTCCGTGCCGTCCGCGAGCGGGCCGACGACACTGGGGACGAGCGCACCCGACTCGTCGAGCGTGATCTCTGCGGCGACGTTGGCCGAGGCAGCGACCGACTGCGATGCGTTCTCGTCGGCTTCGAACTCCTCGGGGCTGAGGCAGATGCTCTCGCCTTCCTCGTTCAGATCGCCGGTGGTCGGGTACTCGTGGATGTCACGCTCGCCGTCGAGTCCGGCAGCCGCACCGCCGGCGACGAGCGCCAACACGCCCACCGCGATGGCTCCGAACGCCGCCCGAGACTTGAGGCCCGGCCGGTACGCCAGGAAAAAGGCGACGGTGAGGATGACGACACCCATCACGGCGAAGGCGATCACCGTATTGGTCTTCGACAACCACAGCATGATCCGACTGAAGGAGAACACGATGATGCCGATGCCGATCGCGGCGCCGAGCGGGAACTCGAGCGGGTTGGCGATCCGACTGCGCACGGCGGCGTTGTAGGACGGGTCGGCCGATGCCCGTTCGGCCCAAGCTTCGGCAGTCCATTCCGCGCCGGCGGCGAGGAGCAGGACGACACCGACGACGAACACTGCCTGGTAGGTGACGAGTCCGACGGTGAGCACGGCGGCACCGAGACCGAACGCCATCGGCCAGATGCTGTTGGCGGGTGGCCTGGCAGCGGCCGGGGCGGACTCGACTGTCGAGATCTCGTCGGCCCAGATGTTGCAGTCGCGGGTGTAGATGTTGATGCCCGCGAGGAACGACAGGGCGACGGCCGCCGACAGCAGGCCGACCGTACCCATCACACCGTCGGTCGCGACGCCGTAGACGATCGCCGAGATGGCTGCCAGGACGGAGGAGCCGATGAGGAATTTCGATCCGGTGGTGAACATTCAGTCGCTCACTTGGTGACGTAGACGAGGAACCAGATGGCGGCGTAGATCGCCGACATCGCGTACCAGTAGATGGCGTGGGACACGAGGATCTCCTGGTCGCCGGAGCGACCGCCGATGTATCGGAAGGCGGCGACGGTCGTGAACACGACGCCGGCGATCATCAGCACCACGAACATGCCGGTGGCCGCATAGAACATGGCGGCATAGGTGCCGTCGGCGACGCCGAGTCCCATGCGGTAGTAGACGAATGCCTGGGCGTTGATGACGAGCAGTGCGACCAGCGCGGTGCAGCCGAGGGCGAGCACGGCGTGCGGGCGATCGTTGCGCTTCGCGCTCCAGACCGCCCACTGACCGAACACGCAGATCCCGATGAATGCGATCAGCATCACGTTGGTGGGAACTTCGGGAACCGTGACGCCGTCGGGGAGCCAGGTACCGGTCGTGTCGATCGCCTCGCGACGCTGCAGTGCCCAGACGGCCAACATGCTGCCGGTGAGCATCACCATGGCGACGACGGCGAGCGACACTCCGACGAGCATCTGGCGCTGTGGTGCCGGAGCAGGGGCTGCGGGAAGTACGTGCATCAGGCGGTGCTCCCGTCGTTGGATGCCGCATTGGACGTTGCGGCGGTCTTGATGTCGAGGAGGGGTTCGGCGGAGTGCACCACCGGCACGTCGACGAAGTTGTCGCGAGGCGCCGGCGAGGTGGTGGTCCACTCGATGGTCTGCGCATCCCACGGGTCGTCGCCGACCGAGTCGTCGCTGCGTCGCGAGATCAGCAGGAGCCCGACGAAGCCGAGCACGGTGAATGCCATCAGCACGTGTCCGACGAGGGCGATGATGTTCCAGAGGACGAGGTCGTCATCGAGGTAGGAGACACCGCCAGGCTGGTCGAGGAACCCGGCGATGTACATGGGGAAGGCGGCCAGGATGGTGCCGGTGACGCCGAGCAGTGCGAGCGGTGTCACCTTGCCGGCGTCGAGGGTGGGACCCCACAACTTCGGCGCCCAGTGCAGGACAGCGCCCATCAACGCCAGCGCGGCGCCGTAGACGACGTAGATCAGCGTTGCTTCCTCGAACACGGTGCCCTGCAGGGCGAGGTCGTCGGCGGCGTGCAGGATGTTGCCGAGCATGCCGACCAGGATCATCCCGAAGCCCAGGAAGGCGAACAGGATGGCGGGAGCGAACCGGAAGCGAGTGCCCTCGCCCGGTCGGGCGGTCTGCAGCACCACGGCGAGCACCAGGAGCACACCGAGAATCGGCAAAGCGTTGAACAACAGGAACGGGACGAGGTCGCGCACCTTGGTCTCGAGGTCGTCGACGTTGAGGTCGCTGCCGGCCCACGGCAGGTTCTGGATGTTCTGCTGGGTGACACCGGCGAGCGCGGCGACGCCGATCAGCGCCAGACCGCCGAACAACGCGCCCCGTACCGGCGTCCGCCGACCGAAGACAACGGGGGCGAGCTCGGCGAGCATGCCGATCGCGGGAATGGCGAACAGGAAGGTGACGGGTTGGGTGACGACCCATCCGGCCCACACGAAGATGCCCTCGTTGCCGCCGAACCCGGTGCGGGAGTTGCGGTGGTCGACGAACAGGTAGGCGAGGGTGCCGACGAGCACCGGCATCACGAGGATCAGACCGAGCGAGAACACCAGCGCCGACCAGGAGAACGGCGGGATTCGACGCATCGTCATCCCCGGCGCCCGGGTGGTGAAGATCGTCGTGGCGACCGCACCAGCGGAGGCGGTGAGGCCAACCGCCATCAGGCCGAGCGCGGCGATGAACAGGTCGACGGCGTCGCCGTCGCCACCGAGCGTGCCGCCGTTGCCGATCAGGGCGATCGTGATGAGGACGAGACCGCCGAACCACATCCAGAAGCCGGTCGATGCGAGCCGGGGGAACGCGATCGAGCGGGCGCCGAGCTGCAGGGGCACGGCGAACACGCACGCCGCCATGGAGAACGGCAGCAGGGTGGCGAAGACCAGCCCGACGAGTTGGGCGTCGACGAGCTGCGGCAGCACTTCGACGTCGAGCACCGTGTCGGCCCCGTCGAGGCGTTCCACCGCGATCAGCACGTTGACGATCACGGTGGAGACCAGACCGAGCAGCCCGCCGGCGAGGTACAGCCGTCCAGTGACCTTGTGGTCGGTAGAGGTGAAGGCGCCTGCCACCTCTTCCAGCGCGATGGCGTCGTCGCGGTCGCCGCCGGTGGCGACTTCGACGGTTTCGGGACTTCGTTCGATGGTGGTCATACGGTGTGGTGTCTCACTTGTCTGTAGCCCCACTGCTCAGCGGGCGACTCGAAACGTGGCAGGGCACGGCAGCGCCGAGACTACTTGGACGGAGTGTTCGCGCCCGAAATCCTCGCGAATCTGCTCACCAGCCGTTTCGCACGAGGACGTCGACGGTCATCGCGCCGAACAGCACGGTGACGTAGGTGATCGAGAACCCGAACAGCCGCATGCTCGCGGCGGCGGTCGGGTGCCGCTGCAGAGCGAGGGTGCCGCCGAGGAAGACGCCCCCCAGCACGACGGCGGTGATGGCGTAGATCCAGCCCAGTTCTGCAACGGGCACCAGGACCAGGGTGCTGATGACCAGCGCGACGGTGTACCAGATCATCTGGCGCACGGCGACCTCGATCGGTACGACCGCAGGCAGCATCGGCACGTCAGCGGCCCGGTAGTCGTCGGCGTACTTGACGGCGAGCGCCCAGAAGTGGGGTGGTGTCCACAGGAACATGGCGATGAACAGCACGATCGGCGCCCACGACAGCGAGTTCTGCACCGCCGCCCAGCCGACGAGGACGGGCACGGCGCCGGCAGCGCCGCCGATGACGATGTTCTGGCGACTGGTGCGCTTCAACCAGAGCGTGTACACCCCGATGTAGAAGGCGGCTGCGGCGAACGCGAGCACGGCCGACAAGAGGTTGGCCCCGGCCCACAACACGGCGAACGCGACGACCTGGAGCGCAATGGCGAAGATCAGCGCGTTGCGCGGTTCGATCACCCCGGTGACGAGCGGGCGGCTCTGGGTACGCGCCATCAGGGCGTCGATGTCGCGGTCGACGTACATGTTGACGGCGTTGGCGCTACCCGCCGACAGGGTGCCGCCGAGCAGGGTGATGCCGACGAGCGACCACGCCGGCCAGCCACCTTCGGCGAGCACCATCGTGGGCACGGTGGTGATCAGGAGCAGTTCGATGATCCGCGGCTTGGTCAGCGCCACGTAGGCGCCGACCACGGTGGTGGGGGTGCGCCGGCTGCCGTGGGCTACTCCACCGGGCGCCAGCCGTGACGGGACGAGGGGGCGACTGCCGACGGACATGACCGCCCCATGGTACCGGCCACCCTCACCGCCGGACCAACGCCTGCTCTCGGTTCCCCCGCCCAGCTCGGTCCTTCCGGACCCGACCCCAGAGGACCGTCCGTCCGGAACGGCCTGTCTTTCCACAAACGCTCGGTCCTCTGGGGTCGGGTCCGGGGGGACCGGGTGCGGTGAGGCGCGGTCAGCGGCACACTGGATGCGATGCCGACGACGTTGCAGCCCACGGAGGTGATGGAGCCGGACCTCGACGACCAGTCCGTCGTCGACCGTCCGTGGGTGGTGCTGGTGTGGAACGACCCGGTGAACCTGATGAGCTACGTCACCTACGTCTTCCAGAAGCTGTTCGGCTACTCGCTCGAGAAGGCGACCGAGCTGATGCTCGACGTGCACGAGAAGGGCCGCGCCGTCGTCGCGTCGTGCGGCCGAGAGGAGGCGGAGATGCACGTGTTCCGTCTGCACGAGCACAGCCTGTGGGCCACGATGGAGCACGATGGCCCTTCGTCGTAGGTTCGTCGCTCCGATCGAGGCAGTCCGCGGCGGCTGGCGCATCAACCTCGACGACGAGGAACGCAACCTGCTCCTGCGATTGATCACCGAGCTGCAGGCACTGCTGACCGGCCCCGATGACAACGAACTGATCCGACGCCTGTTCCCGGTCGCCTACCCCGACGACGAGGAGAAGGAAGTCGAGTACCAGCGCCTGATGCGCGAGGAACTCGTCGCCAGCAGGCTGGCGGCGATCGAGTCCGTGACCCGCACGGTCGATCCCGCCAACGCGAAGGACCTGCTCGACGAAGGCGAGACGATCGCGTTCATGCAGTCGATCAACGCAATTCGTCTCGTGCTCGGCTCGATGCTCGGGATCACCGACGACGAGTCGGCCGACGCTGCCGACGACACCGATTCTCCCGAGCACCACCTCTACGACTTCCTCAGTTGGCTGCTCGAGTGGACCGTCCGGTCGCTCTCGCCGACGTAGCGCACTGACGCCTGGCCACGGACGCTCCACCCGATCTCTGCGTCAGCACAGACGCACGAACTCGACGTGTGGGCTGACGCTGAAGACCCCGGCGGCATCGGCGTCGTTCCCCTTTCGGATCGAGACCACCCACTGCCTGTGCATGGTTGACGTGGCCGATGGTGCGGACGGATTTCCCCCGTCCGAACACGCACTACTCTCAGCGCACGCTGTCGTGGGGACGACATGGGGAAAGGGGAAGATCGGTTGGGGGTTCCATTGATTCGGGACCGAGCGCCGTCTCGGTCGCGGCCGACCCGCTCGTTCGGCGCGTGGAGCGAAGCGTTCGTCACGCAACGGCTGGGAATGCTCGGGATTGCGGCACTCTCGGTTGCCGCGTTGACCGTTGCCGCTGCCATCGGGGCGGTCCCGCTCGCCGGCGCGGTCGCGATTGCGCTGCTGGTACCCGCGGCCGTCGTCGACATCGACGAACGCCGCCTCCCAGACGTGTGGGTGGCAGCCGCCCTGGGTGCCTTGATCGTGTCGCTCGCTGCGG
>JBGTIA010000004.1:0-17751 GCA_041745835.1 Ilumatobacteraceae bacterium
GCGCCCTGGAGGAGGCCATCGCCGCGGTGAACTCGAGCGACGCCTGGCTGCGCGAGCACCCCGTCGAGGTCGAGTGGTGGGGTGGCCAGTTCGAGTCCGGGCGCCTCCCGGCCGACAGCGATCTCATCGGTCGCGTCCACGCCGCGCACGCTGCGGCGACCACGCGACGAACTCCCGACGTGTGGTCGGCTCCCTACGGCAGCGATCTGCGACTCCTGGTCAACCAGGGACGCATTCCCACGCTTCAATACGGCCCAGGCGACGCGATGCTCGCCCACGCGCCCGACGAGTCCGTCCCGGTGGACGACGTCGCGATCACGGCGCGCACCTTGGCGTCGCTGGCGCTCGACATCTGTGGCGTTGCCTGATCGTCGGCATCATCGTCGACGGCGTTCATCGGTAGGATCGGCTCCCTGTGGATCGAGCATCACACCTGCGATGAACCGGCGAACCGACGCCTCCGCTGGTGAGGCACCGCGCCCGTCGACGGTCAAGACGGCCGTGCTGGCGCTCGGTGACCTGTACGACCGTGCGGTCGACTCGGTGCTGATCCGCCCCCACGACATCGGCACCGCCGACGAAGCGGTCGAGCTCGCCAAATCCGACTTCGCGTGGAACGCCGACGCCCTCACCGATCAGGTACGCAAGGTGTCCCTCGTGATCCTGCCGGTGCTGCGACGCACGGGCATGATCGCTCGCGCTCCGGGACTGCGGCGCGTGCCGAGCATCGCAGTGGCCACCACGGTCGCGGCGGTCAGCACCCAGTTGTGGTCCGGCGTCAAGGAACTGCAGATCCTCGCTGCGCTGATCGCCACCCGCCTCCGCCGCGCCGGTTACGAGGCCGATCCGCCCTTGGTGAAGCGCCTCGCCATCGAGTTGTACACCCATCCGGAGCGTCAGCCCACGCTGACGTCGGTGCCGACCAGCATCACGAAGGTGTTGGCGAGATGGACGATGGCGGGGGTGTTCGGACGAAACACCACGACACGGGCCCGCAAGTCGTTCGTCGCTGCCGAAGAGCTCGACCTCGACGCGGTGATGGCCCAGTGGCAGAACCCGAGCGCCCGCCGACTCGGTCGCACTCGCACGTCCGAGCGATGAGCAAAGCGCCGCCATTCGGGCGGCTCGCTCATCGCCTCCGGGTGACACCGCCGAGCGATGAGCGACGTGACGCAATGCGGGCGGTTCGCTCATCGCTCGGTTTGGACCCGCGCCATGGGGGGCAACAGTCAGCGACTCGAACGGGCTCGGCCCACTGGACAAAGGACCACACATGATCGGCTTCATCCTCTACTTGATCGTCATCGGCATCGTCGCCGGCTTCCTCGCCCGGCTGCTCGTACCCGGACCGGACCCGATGAGCATCCCCGCGACGATTCTTCTCGGCATCGTCGGTTCCTTCATCGGCGGCCTGCTCGGCTTCTTCCTGTTCGGGCACGACTTCGACGATGGAGCGTTCCAGGCGTCGGGTCTCATCGGCTCCGTCGTCGGCGCCGTCATCGCGCTGCTCGTGTACCGCGCCGTGAACCGGCGCACCGCGACACGCTGACGTTGCCCCGCCGGTCCTTCGGGGTCGGGTCCGGGAGGACCGGATGTCGTCAGTTGGGGCGGATGCGGACGCGGGTGATCTTGCGGCCGTACATCTCTTCGACGGTGAGTTCGTGGCCGGCTGCGACCACCACGGCTCCTGGTTCCGGCAACGTGCTGGTGGCGGCGAGCACGACACCGGCGATCGTGGTCACGTCCGGGTTGACGATGACGATCCCGTGGTCATCCTCGAGTTCCGCGAGGGTGACCTCGCCGTCGAGGCTCAGCGAACCGTCCTCGTGTCGCAACGGTGCGCTGTCGATCGAGTAGTCGTCCTCGTCCATCACTTCGGCGATCACGTCGTCCATCGTGACGATGCCGAGCGTGGCACCGTGCTCGTCCACGACCAGCGCTGCATGGGTGCGATCGCGCCGGAACCGTTCGAGCACCTGCTCGACGCTGGCAGTACCCGCCACGGTCGGGATTGCCCGAACGAGCTCGCGCAACGTCAACGATCCACCACGTTGGCGTGCCCGGATGAAGTCCTTGATGTGCAGCACGCCGACCACCTGGTCGAGAGAACCGTCGATCACGGGATACCGGCTCCGCGGGGAGTTGGTCACTCGCGACGCGATGTCATCCGGCGAGGTGTCGATGTCGAGCGCCTCGATACGGCTGCGAGACGTCATCAGCTCCTCTGCGGTCCGTTCGTCGAGGTCGAACACGTTGCGGATCAGGTTTCGTTGCAGATCGCCGAGCTGGCCGCTGCAGGCGGTCTCGTCGGTCACGATCGCGAGTTCTGCGCTCGTGTACAGGGCGAGACGCTGATCGGGTTCGGGGATACGAAGTAGCCGCATGAGCCCGAGCGCCGCAGCGTTGAGCACGGCGACCATCGGGCGGAAGAGGAGGCCGAATACACGCATCACCGGATTCACCCGCAGGCTCACGGCCTCGGGAGTCTGCAGGGCGAGTGCCTTGGGGATCATCTCACCGAACACGACGTGCATGTAGGTGATGCCACTCAGGGCGATGATGAACCCGACGGTGTGCGCGGCGGCGTTCGAGAGGCCGAGGTCCTCGAACGGCCCGTACATCCACCCGGCCACCGCAGGTTCGCCGTACATGCCGAGGCCGATACTGGCCAACGTGATTCCGAGCTGAGCGATCGCGATGTACCCGTCCTTTCCGGCAGGCCGGTCGAACACCCCGAGCAGCCATCGCGCCGGCCGGTTACCGACGTCGGCGAGAGTCTGCAGGCGGCTGCGGCGAGCGCCGACAAGGGCGAACTCTGCGGCGACGAAGACACCGTTGACAATGACGAGCGCGATGATGACGGCGATCGGGATGACGACAGTGGTCATCATGCGTCAACGTCCGTTTCGACGAAGCTGACCCGCATCACGGTTCGTCCGTCCACGGCGTCGACCCTGAGCTCGGGCCCGTCCGGGCTGATGGCCACGATGTCGCCGACCACCGGGATCCGCCCGAGGTGATGCCAGACGAGACCGCCGACGGTATCGACGTCGACGGCGTCGGTGCGGATGTCGAAACGGTCCTCGAGCGTTTCGAGCAGGACGTCGCCTCGCACCGAGACGCGACCGTCCGCGTGGATGATCGGTTCCTCCTCGACGTCGAACTCGTCGTGCACCTCACCGAAGATCTCCTCGATCGCGTCTTCGAGGGTGACGAGGCCGGCGACATCGCCGTACTCGTTGACCACGAGCGCACAGTGCTGCGCTTCCTCGCGCAGGGTCCGCCAGAGATGAGGGACGGTGACCACATCGGCGACGGCGACGACCGGGCGGGTCACGTCGCTCACTGGGTGTTCGGGGTCGAGTTGGGCGTGGACGAACACTTCCCGGAGGTGTGCGAGGCCGACGATGTCACCGTCTGCACCCGTCACCGGGAACCGACTGTGCGCCCCGCCGGCGAGCCGATCGAGTGCCGTGCCGACGCTCATGGTGTCGGGCACCGTCACGAGCCGCATTCGAGGCGTCATGATCTCGCGAACCAGTCGATCGTCGACGTTGAGGATGCCGGCGAGCATGTCGCGCTCGGAGGCGTCGATCAGACCGCCTGCGGCGCTCGCTCGGTAGAGCCCGGCGAGTTCCTCTGGCGAGTGGACATGGGCATGACTGTGGTCGACCTGGAGCTTCATCAGCTCCATCAACTTGAAGGCCGAACCGTTGAACAGCGCCACCAGCGGCCGGAACACCCACTGGCTGATCCGCATGGGAGGGAGGGTCGCCATGGCAAGCTTCTCCGGGTAGCGCAACGCCACCGTCTTGGGAAGCAGCTCGCCGAGCACGACCTGCAACGCGGTGATTGCGACGAGCACGATCAGCACCGCCACCGCACGGCCGCCGATGCCGCCCAGGGCCGGTTCGAGCAGCGGGGTCAGTTGCGCCTGTCCGTAGGCACCGGCGACGAGGCTGCTCAGTGTGATGCCGATCTGACAAGCCGCCACGTAGGCGTCGAGCTTCTTCGGATCAGCGAGTATCGCGAGCAGACGTGCTGCCGATCCGCTCCCGGCGGCAGCGTCCTCCTGCACCCGGGAACGTCGCGAGCCGACCGTGGCGAACTCCGCTGCGACGTACAACGCGTTGAAGGCGACCATCACCATGATCACGAGCAGCGGGAGCGCAACGTTCATCGGTCGGAGCGTCTCGACTCGACACCGCGTTCGGCAGTGGTCGCGGCGGGGACCTCGTCGGGTTCACCCGTCGGCTCGTGATGGCCAGCGTCGTGCGGTGACAGCGAGATCTCGGTGACTGCGCGTCCTCGCATCGTGCGCACTTCGAGGTGCCAGCCGTCGATCGTGGCATGATCGCCGGCGACCGGGATACGACCGAGCAACTCGAGCACGAGTCCCGCCACGGTGGCGTAGTCACCCTCGGGAAGCTCCACGCCGATGTCGGGCAGGTCGTGGATCGGGAACCGTCCCGGCAGCACGATCGTGCCACCCGCTTCACGGACGACTGCCGCCAGGTCGGGATCGGTCTCGTCGTAGATCTCGCCCACGAGCTCCTCGACGAGGTCCTCGACGGTCACGATCCCGGCGGCACCACCGTGCTCGTCGACGACGAGCGCCATCTGCACCCGAGACGTCTGCATCTCCCTCAACGTGGTGAGGGCTCTGGCGGATTCGGGGAACATCGGAATCTCCATCGCGATCGTCGACACGGGCGCGTTCCCGGCGCCGAGGAGCTGTCGGAGGTGCACCGCGCCGGAGACCTGGTCGAGGCTGCCGCCGTCTGCAACCGGGGCCCGGCTGTGGCCGGACTCGGCGAGCTGGGCGAGGGCGTCGCGACACGACGTCGAGGCGTCGATGACGAACACGTCGCGTCGCGGCACGAGGATCTCGTCGAGGGACCGCTCGGCGATCTCGAACGCGCCGTCGATGATCTGACGCTGCTCGGGCGTGAAGGTCGCCTGCACTGCCACCATGTCGCGCAACTCCTCCTCGGTGACCTCTTCACGTTGCACTTTCGGGTCGCCGCCCATCAGGCGAACTGCGATGTCGGTGGAGTGCGAGAGCAGCCACACGACCGGGCGGGTCAACCTCGACAGGAACGCCAGCGGCCGCGCCATCAACAGCCCCCACCGCTCGGCTTTCTGCATGGCGACGCGCTTCGGAGCGAGCTCGCCGAACACCAACGTCACGTAGGACAGGAGCAGGGTGACCACGATGATCGATGCCGGCCCGGCGGCACCACCCAGGAAGTCGAGTGGTTCCTCCAGCGGTTCGGCGAGCGACACGGCCGCTGCGGCCGACGCCAGGAAGCCGGCCAGGGTGATTCCGATCTGGATCGTTGCCAGGAACTGGTTGGGCTGGCGGGCCTGGCGGGCGAGCAGCGCGCCGGTTGCCGAGCGCCGCTCCAGACGTTGCAGCTGGCCTTCGCGCAACGACACCATCGCCAGCTCCGTGCCGGCGAATGCGGCGTTGATGACGACGAGCACGACCACCAGTCCGAGTTGGAGCCACAACTCAGACATGAGGACCCCGCAATCGAGTCTGCACTCCACGACCGACCACAACACACCTCCAACATCGAACCTCATCAGACAAACCCGAAGCACCGCTCATGCGCGATACCGCTGGGACCACCGATCGCCCAAACCGCACACTCGGTGTGTCGGGGCGCGTTCGTCACTCTCAGATCAACAGCACCGGGGGGCCACGCCACGTCGGCGGGGCGAGCCGCAACAAACGCACGAGCCGTCGCTCGATCGACCCAGCCGGCCTCGTCGTCGGGGCGACATCGCTGCCGACCGCTGCCTGCAGCGCCACACGGTGGGCAGCGGTGCGACGAGTCGAGGTGTCCAGCTTGGAATCCGAGGGGTCCTCGACCGTCGACATGGAGTCCACGGGCACGGCAGTCGAGACGGTCGACGCAGCAACTCCGGTCCCCAGGCCGACGAACACGACCGCGCCGACGATCAACAACGATGCGAGCACGCGCAGTGCTCGCTTCGTACTCGGAGGCTCCTGAGCTGCGTTCACCACGGTCGGTATGAGACGTTAGCCCGCTGATGCGGCGGTCACATCCCGAATCCTCCGATGTGGGCGACGTGCCCGGATGCTCTCGTCGATCACGATTGGTCGTGTACTACCCGAGCGGCGAACTCGCGCATCCGGGTGCGCTCGTCGGGTGACATGTTGGGATCGGTCAACCGGTACTCGACGGCGGCGGGCACAGCCCGCCGGGCGGCCGCGGTGTCAACGCCACCGAGGTACGCGCGCAGCAGGATGCGCCGACCGATCGGGACGATGAATCGATCGAGGCCTTCCGTCGGCGGCGTCGCACAGACGAACAGGACCCAGGTGTCGGCAACGTCGAAGGCCGGATCACCGGCTGAGGCGTTCGACCAGTCGATGACCATCGGTCCGTCGGGTGTCATCATCACGTTCATCGGGTGCAGGTCGCGGTGGAGCATCCGATCCCCCGGAACCGGTGCCTCCCGGATGCCCGACGGAGCCGGGATCCGATGGAGTCGGTCGTGCAGTTCGGCCAGCAGGCGTCCCGAACGACGCAGCGGGAAGGGCGGACGGCCAGCGGCATGCATCATCGTCGGGCCGTCGAGGCGGTCCATCACGAGGTACCCGTCCCCTGCGTCGTACACCTCGGGGCAGGGATATCCGTGTGACCGGACGTGACGCATGATGTCGGCCTCGGCCACCAGCGAGCGACCGTCGCGTGCGAGGCGCAGCACCTTGCCGCTGCCGTGTTCGAAGATCTCGCTGTCGCGTCCCTCGGCGAGTTTCGGTCCGATCGGTTTCATGCCGCCCATCTTGCTCCGCGACCGCAGCGTCCCTTGTCGTTTGTGTGGGGATTCGGGTGGGGCGGGTCACCCAATTCCTCACGCAAACGGGGATGGCTGGTCGTCGAGGAGAGGACCGAACAGTCGAGCGACCGGCCAGGCGCCGTCGGACCAGTTCGACAGCACGGTGAACGCAGTGCCCGTGGAGGGCCGATGCACCGCTCTGAAGGACACACCGGCATCGGCACCCTCCAATTGCACGGCGTCGTTGGATCCGTGCAGCCAGAACCCGAGCCCGTAGCGATGTGTGCCGCCGTCGTCCACACTGCGCGGAAACACCATGTCGGCGATTGTCTCGGCCGACACGATCCGTCCGTCGAACAGTGCGCTCCAGAACGCGTCGACGTCGTCGAGCGTCGTGTAGAGGCCCCCGTCGCCGTTGCCGAGCACCGGCAGGTGCAACACGTTGGAGCGCAAGCCGGACTGGTGCAGGTAGCCCAGCGCGACGTCGCCGGGCAGCTCGTCGGAACGCAGGAACGCAGTTCCGGTCAACCCTGCGGGTCGCACGACCAGCTCGTCGATCAGGTCGTGGTACGAACGGCCGGTCGCTCGTTCGGCGACCAGTGCGAGCACCACGTAGCCGCCGTTGTTGTAGACGAACTCGGTACCGGGCTCGAAGCGTTGTTCGTGCCCCTCGAGCATCGGCAGGAACGCAGAGGCGTCGGTGAGTTCGTGCACCGGCCGGGTCATCACGTAGTCGGTGGCGTCCTCGAGCAGCTCCTCGTCGAGGTAGTCGCCGATGCCGGAGCGATGCGACAGCAGGTGTTCGATCGTCACCCGGTCGTCGACGAGCGCCAGATCGTCACCGAGGAGCGCTCGCGCAGGCGTCGACAGTTGCAGCACTCCCATCTCGACCAAGCGCATGACGGCGAGCGCGGTGAACCCCTTGGTGGCACTCGCAGTGGCGAACCGGGTGGTCGTCTCCGCTGCGATGCCGTGGGCACGGTCGGCGAGACCGAACGCTGCGTCCACCTCGATCACACCATTGCGGCGGAACCGGACAACACCGGAGAACCCACTGGAGTCTGCGACACTCCGGACGCGTACATCGAGTTCACTCATGGCCGCAACGTACCCGAGCGCTGTCGCCGACGCGGAGGAGTTGTCAGCGTCGAGCGGCGGGGCGCCGGACGCCGTGGCCAAGGAACCGCTCGGCTATGCCATCCCCGTCGCTCGCGAAGAACTGGATGGAGAACCGGGCGTCCGACGAGCCTCGACGAGCTGCGTGGGAAGTGTCGGTTCACCCATCGGGTGGCCCCTCTCGGTGTTGGTCCCGTGGTGCGAGGGTCTCGGCACCGGTGATCCACCGAAGCGCGTCGTCGGGTCGCAGCGCTCGACTCCACAGAAACCCCTGGCCGTTCGTGCACCCGAGCGTCCGCAGGCTGTCCAGCTGTTCGACGGTCTCGACGCCTTCGGCAACGGTGTCGAGTTCGAGGCCGTTGGCGAGGGTGACCATGGCACCGATGATCGAAGCGCGGTCGCCGTCAGCGGTGAGCGCGTCGATGAACGAGCTGTTGATTTTGATGACGTCGACGGGAAGTCGGCTGAGGTAGCTGAGCGAGGAGTACCCGGTGCCGAAGTCGTCGATGCTGACGTTGACGCCGAGCGACCGGAGATCGGTGAAGGTCCGCAGCGCCAGATCGATGCGGTCCATCAGCACGCTCTCGGTGATCTCGATGTTGACCGCCTCGGCGGGCACTCCGGTCCGCTCGATACCCTCGAGGACCCGGGTCGCGAAGTCCGGGGAGAGTTGCTGGACCGAGACGTTGATCGCCATCCAGAGCTCGACGGACACCCCCGGACAGAGATGCCACTCAGCGAGTTGTCGCAGCGCCCGATCGAATACCCATGATCCGACGGCGACGATCAGCCGCGTGGATTCTGCAATCGGGACGAATTCGTCGGGAGAGATCGAGCCGAGGTCGGGATGGTCCCATCGCAGCAGGGCTTCGAAGCCGACCGTTCTGAGCGTGACGAGGTCCAGGATCGGTTGATATTCGAGGCGGAGTTCGTTTCGCTCGAGCGCGAAGGGCAGTGCCGCGGTGATGTTGCGTCGTCGGGTTGCTCGTGCACGCGCCTCGCTGGAGAAGACGAGGACGCGGTCGCCGCCCTCGTGTTTGGCTTCGCGCACGGCGGCGCCGGCGTCGGCGAGCATCGATTCGGGAGAGTCGCCCTCGCTACTGATCGTCACGCCGACACTGAACGACAGACGTGGATGAGCGAGGTGGTCGACGGGAAGCTCAAGTGGTTCGCCGAGCAGGTCCATGAGTGTCTGGCCGAACTCGGACGCGCCCACATCGCCGGTGGCGTCACGAGCGACGATGAATTCGTCGCCACGGACGCGCCCGACGAGATCACCGGGTTGGGTTTCCGTCCGGAGTCGAACGGCAATGGCGCGAAGGATCTCGTCACCCGTCGCCGTGCCGCAGATGTCGTTGACGTGGCCGAAGTTGTCGATGCCGATGACGGCGACAAACACATGACCGTCCGAGTCCAGTTCCGCCAGGGACTGCGCCAAGCTCGCGTGCAGGCTCGCCGGGTTGGGGAGTTCGGTGAGCCAGTCGTGCGTCGCATGGAACGCATGAGCTTCATCCGCCGAATGGCGGTCCGTGACGTCGAGCACGGTGCCTGCGATGACGTCGGTGTTCGGCTCGGCGAGGCGAACCCCTTGCGTGTGCACCCAGCGCACCTCACCGGAGGGCCGCACGATGCGGTATCGGATGTCGAACTGGTCGCGGCCCGCCATGGCATCGTCGAGCACCTGGACGACCCGCTCACGGTCATCGGGGTGGACGGCGTCAAGCCCCCGTGCGCTCGTCGAACTTCCAGCGGGGACGCCGAGGATGCGGCAGAGTTCGTCGGATCGGGAGATGTCACCGGTCCGCACGTCGACCTCGAAGCTGCCGAGGAGCGCCGCCGAATGCGCGTCGGCGAGCCTGCGCCCGTCGAGTTCGATCCGCTCGAGCAGATCGACCCGTTCGGTCACGTCGTGCAGGTTGCCGACGATGCTGCCCACTGCTGGGTCGTCGAGGAAATTCGTGGCGGTTTCCTCGATCCATCGGACCCGGCCGCGTGCGTCGACCAGACGGAAGCTGGTCGTGGCGTGATCCCCGAGGTTCGGGATCGATCCGAGCGCCGCCATGGCGCTCGATCGATCGTCAGGGTGGATCATGGCGAAGCCGTCGAGCCCGATGATGTCCTCGGCCGCGATGCCGAACAGATGAGTACACGCTGGACTGACCCATTCGATGGTTCCGTCAGCGGCGAAGAAGAGGACCATGTCGTTCGAGTACGTGAGTGCCAGCGCCGCGCGCGACCGATCGTTCCAGTGCCATTCGGCCACGTCTTGTTCGCGCGTCGCGCTGCGCGCAGGCATTCGGAGCTCCTCGTGCAACTGCGGTCCGGGGGTGACAGTTTCGATGGTGCGCTGCGTCGCCGGTTCGCCACGCTTGTCGGCGTACATCTGCTTGTCGGCCGCCTCGAAGAGCGAGGTGGCCGTCGACAGCGCGTCACTCCCGGCCAGGCCGACGCAGATGTGTCCGTGTACCTCCAGGTCGCCGATCTGGAGGTGCGCCGACATGACGGAACGGAGCCGACCTGCGAGCGCGCGTGCATGCGCACGATCGACACCGGAACAAATCACGACGTATTCGTCGCCGCCGAAGCGACTCACGAAGTCGTCGGAGCGCAGCGCACGGCGAATTCGAAGACCAACCTTCACCAGCAACTCGTCGCCGACATGGTGGCCCCACGTGTCGTTGACCTTCTTGAAGTCGTTGAGGTCGATGAACAACGTCCACACCGCTCCGTCGGTATCGCTGGTGAGTCGAAGTTGTTCGTCGAGGTACCGGCGCGCCGACCGTCGATTCGGCAGACCGGTCAGCGCATCATGGTCGGCGAGCACGCCGAGTTGATCAGTGAGTTGCTTGCGCGCGGTGATGTCGATGTGGAAAACGACCGCGCCGGCACCCTCGGACACCGGGAGTGCGGACGCCTGGACGAGAAACCATCGATCTTCGGTCGGCGACGGGCACGGGTACTCCGCATCGATCTGCGTGCGTTCGCCGCACAGGATCTGACGCAGGCCAACGGCCACGTCCGCGCTCACCGCCACCCCCGCGTCCGCGGCACGATCGCAGACGTCGAGGTAGTTGACTCCGATACCGGTGGTGTCGCTCGAGCCGTCGTTGAGCTGTGCGAACAGCCGCCACGCCTGGTTCGTGTCGACGATGTCGCCGTCGCTGTCGAGAACTGCTGCGCATGCGCCCAGTCGATCGAACGCCTCTGCCCGAAACTCGAGCGGGAGCCAGCGATCAATGGCGGTGGTCTTGTCGTTCACAGGGTCCTCTCGATCGAGAGGCGTCGAGCCGGTGTGGGTGCCGCATCGTGTGTGCACCAACCAGGCGTCTCCAGAACTTCGGCGCATCACGGCGCCACGAACACCCTACCCCTGCGGGGTTCGATCAACTGCCGAGCGTGACACCCGAACGGGTGAACGTGCACTCAGCGAACGCGCCGAGCACGGAGGATGTCACCGTTTCGGAGCCGGCCTGTTACGGGGCTGTCAAACGACTCGACCAGGATCGGACTGGAGGGAGGGCAAATCATGCTCGAAGCGTCGATGTCCGAGACAACCGAGGAGTACGGCACACCGCAACTGACCATCTCGATGCGCGGGCAGAACATCATCATCCGATCCACCGCTGCCATCGACGAGGGCTGCACCCTTGCGCTCGTCGGCGCGCTCAACGGTGCCGCTGCGACCGACACCGTCGTGATCATCGATCCCGACCCGGTCCACTGCGACGACGCCTTTGCTGGGGACGTGCACACGTCGTCTGCATCGACATGTGCGAGCCATCGCCCTTGCGAACCCGTCGAGGCCGAGGTGGTCAACAGCAGAATGATTCGGATCGCCGCCGAACTCGATTCGTGGACCATCGATCTGCGAGCCGGCCGGTTCTGCCAGGCTGCGCCTCGGACGCACCATCTGTATGTCAGTCCCGAAGCGTGGGTTCCGGTCGTTGCGATCGTCGTCACGCGGACCCGGATGTCTGCGCTCACCACCGCCGGCGGGCTGATCACGAGCTCGCGTGCTCATCGGGCGGCGGGGCCGGCCGCTCACACGGTCATGACGGCGTGACGATCTCCAGACCCGCCGCCTCTGCACGGTCGAACCCGTCGTCGACCAGGACGACCGGGAAACGAGCGCGAGCCAACAGGCTCGCCGCGATCGACGCTCGGTAGCCCGAGGCGCAGTGCACCCACAGCTCTCCGTCGGGAGCGTGATGAGCGTGGGCGACCAGCTCGTGCAGCGGAAGGTTGGTGGCGCCCTCCACGTGTCCGGACTGCCACTCTTTGCGCCGCCGCACATCGACTACCACGGGTGCCTCGCCTCGCTCCACCGCAGCGGCGAGCCCGACGAAGTCAGTGACGCGGTACGACTCGCGAAGAACGCCGGCGCCCGCATGGTCGAGCTCGCCCGTGGCGGCACCGCCGAGCTGGTCCAGCCCGATGCGAGCGAGTTGCCGCTGGGCCGCAGCGACCATCTCCGGGGTCGCTGCGAGCAGCGTCAAGCGCGACCCCCACGGAATCAACCAGCCGACGTACGTGGAGAACGGATCATCGAGCTCCACGCCGATCGAACCTGTCAGGTGATCTGCGGCGAACGCCTTTCTCGAACGGAGGTCAACCACCCACTCCCCCGCCTCGAGGCGGCGGCGCAGTTCGTCGGCGACCACGGGAACAGGCGGTGCGAGACTCGCCTCGAGCGGCCCGGCGAGGTTCAGCAACGACATGTGCGCGTAGTAGGCGGGGTGCTCGGTCAGGCCGGCGAGGAGCCGCTCGACGAAACGGTCCTCGTCGTCGATGGTGATCACGAGATTGTCCGTCCGCTCGTCGGCGATCGTCCCGGACGTTCGATCGCCACCACCGGACGAGGCGCAGAAGCTGCCGAAGCCGTGGGTCGGGTACACGGCGACGTCATCGTGAAGCTCCGCGACCAACCGGCGGCCGGAGCGGTACTGCGCCCGAGTGAGCTTCTCGGTGTCCGCGTCGCCGAGCAGATCAGTGCGCCCAACCGTGCCGTACAGCAGCGAGCCGCCGGTGAAGACCGCCCGAGGCTCGCCTGTTCGGTCGCTCACGACGTAGCTGAGATGGGTGTGCGTGTGGCCGGGCGTGTGGACGGCTCGAATCGTTAACGACCCGGTGACGATCTCGTCGCCGTCGGCCACACCTCGCCGCTCGAAGCGGGCCTCGTCGGCGGCACACGTCACGTACTCGGCCCCGGTCCGACGGGCGAGGGCGAGCCCGCCGCTCACGTAGTCGTTGTGGACGTGCGTCTCGAGCACGTGGGTCAGGCGAAGCCTGACTACATCGAGCTCGGTCAGCAACCGGTCGATGTCGCGCTGCGGGTCGATCACGACCGCGACCGACCCGTCGTGCACGACGTACGAGCGGTCCCCGAGCGAGGGCGTCTCGACGATCAGTACGTCGAACCCGGCACTTGGCGTCATCGGTCGAGTACGACCGCCCCGAGCTGAGGGGTTGTAGGGACGAGGAGCCGCGGCATCACGAGGACGATGCCGTTGCGTACGGGGATCTGGTAGAGCACCTCCACCCCGTCGACACGCTCGACCGTGCCCGGGTCGGACCCACTGACATCGAGTTCAGCGCCATTCAGCGTCCGCCACGTCTCATTCGTGGACGGGTTGGCGACGACGTGGTATCGCATGATCGCCTCGAGCAACGGCGGATTGCTCATCAGGGTCGAGGATTCGATGCCGACGTCCGCACCCGTCGACCTGAACGCCGTGCCGGTCGGGGCGAGCAGGACGAAGTCGTCGAGACCGTCGATGACGACGTCGAGGCCGCTGCGTTCGAGCGCGTCCGCCGTCGGAACGAACCGTTCTTGCGCGAGCAACTCGTGCAGGGCGGGCAACGTCGATGGCGCACTGGTCGTGGTCGGGGCGGTCGAATCGCCGGCGATCGTTGAGTCGCTGGGCCTGGCGACTGCCGCTGCGGCCACCGACGAGCTGTCGTCGATCAGCGGCGTGGATGCGCACCCCGTTGCCAGGCAGATCATGGCGAACGCGGCGGCGCCCGCTCGATGGACCTTGTGGGAGCCGGTAGCGAGAGAAGCCAGGGAAGTCATCGCATCCGTCTTCCCCGTGCGGTGTGTGTTCAACCGCTCCGCCCGACGAATGTCTCCGCCGAGGAGGCCCGTGTCCCCGACGAGTGACGCTGTGTTCACGTCATCTCGAAGCAGGTAGACGCCTGTTCGGCGGAGCGACTGCTGCGCGGAAGGACCTCATGGACATCAACGACCCCCACACGACCAGATCGCAACGCCGGACGCGGTCCCGGGCCCGGATGCGACGTCAGCGATCCCCGAGCAACCGTTGCTCATCGTTCCTGCGACCGAGGCACCTGGTTTCCCGGATGACCTCGCGCCGACGGTTGCGGCCGGCCACGTCGACCCGCCGACTCACCCGCCGACAGCGATCATCCCCGTCGTCCCGGCCGTCGAACCCGTGGTCGAACACGAGACGTACGTGCCGGCATACGTCCCGCCAGGCGTTCCCTACGAAGAGGATCGCCGTCCAGCCTGGCCGTACGTTGCAGCAGTCGTCGCACTGCTCATCGGTGGTCTCGTCGGCTACTTCATCGGAGCGCTCGCCGGCGACGACGAAACCGCTGCGCCTGCGACGACCGTCGAACCAGCCGCGACCGTTGCACCCACAGCGACCGTTCCCGGTGAGCCCGCCACCGATGCAACGTTGGACATGCTGCTCGCACGGACTCGAGCCGACGGCGAGTACCGGTCGCCGAGCGAATACGCCCAACTCGACG
The DNA here is from genome assembly GCA_041745835.1 of Ilumatobacteraceae bacterium. Lineage (GTDB taxonomy): Bacteria > Actinomycetota > Acidimicrobiia > Acidimicrobiales > Ilumatobacteraceae > Sva-07. The sequence continues at coordinate 14,701 of JBGTIA010000004.1, forward strand.
GGATCACGGCGATCGACAATGCAAAGGCGACCGAGGAACTCCAGGCCCAAGTCGAACAGCTGACCGTCGCTCGCGAGGACGCCACCGACCTCGCCGACCAGGTCGTGGTCCTCGAGTCTGCCCTGACCGATGTGACAGCCGAACGTGACGCGCTCCTCATCGCCGCCGGCACCGACGACGGCGCCGCCGACGTGCGAGCAGAACTCGACGCAGCCAATTCGACCATCGACGAACTCACCGACGACCTGACCGAGGCGAACACGAACCTCGAGGCGGCAAACGCCACGATCGTCGAACGCGATGCCGCGATCAAGACGCTCCGAGACCAACTCGACACGGCCAACGGGACGCTCGAGGACCTGAACGTCAAGACGGTCCCGTCCTACGTCAACGGTGACGTCGCCAGGGCCCGGACGGACGCCGCAGCCAACGGTTGGACCCTCATCGAGCAGCCCACCGTTTCGGCGACGGCACGTGTCGGCGTCGTGCTCGATCAGGCGCCGTCGGCGAACTCGAACATGATCAACGGTTCGGTGTTGTACGTCAGGGTCGCCACCAGGTCGTGAACGCTCCTGGAGAAGCGCTCCCATCGAGCAGCCTGGATGGTTCGTCGCTTCGTCTAGCAGGGTGCTGAAAAACGGCGTCTGAGGGTTCGGGTGGGCGGATTCAGGTTTCGGTCACCGCTTCGCTCCGGTGGGGGCGGCGAAGTCGATGTCGGTTTTCGGTGATCGTGAGTGTCGGTTTCGGTGATCGCCGTCGGGTGATCGCTGTCGGGTGTTCGGTGGTGGCCTTGGCGTGAGGTTCATCAGATGGTGGCGGCGTCGAGTGCGGTGATGCGGATCAGGTTGTAGACGGCGGTGGTCATCTTGAACCAGGACCGGTTTCGGTCTTTGCCGATATATCTCAGCTTGCGGCCGGCGCCGACGGTCTTGACCCAGCCGAATGGTTCCTCGACTCGTTTGCGGATCCGTTGCGACACGTCGTAGCCGCCGTGACGGGTGACGCGTCGGTCGATTGCGGATCTTCGATTGCTGGTGTTCTGAGCGACGTGCGGAGTGAACCCCGCGGCGCGTACGTCGGCAACGAACTGTTTGGTGTCGTAGTTCTTGTCGCCGGCAACGGTTCGGCGCCGCTCGGTCTTGGGTAGTCGTTTCAACATGTCGGTGGCGCAGTCGCGCTCGGCGTAGCCGGTCGCGAACGTGAGGTCGGCATCGACGATCAGCGCCGAGCGATGCTCGATCAACAGATGCCCGGCGTAGCAGAGCTGTGCGGCGGTGTTGTTCGACTTGCGATACAACCGTGCATCAGGATCTGTCGTCGACGCGTGGGTGTCGTTCGATCGTTTCTGGCCGTGCCACTGCACCTCAGCGTTGCGGCCCTTCGGGCCCTCGCCGCTGTCATCGCCCGGGTCGCCTTTGGGCTTGAACGACTTGTGCGACGCCCACGCCTCCAACAAGGTGCCATCCACAGAAAAGTGGTCCGACGACATGTAGCGACGCAGTTTCGCTTGGCGGACCACCGCTGCGAAGAACTCGTCAGCGACGTTGGCGTCGAGGAGGCGTTGACGATTTTTCGAGAACGTCGTGGCATCAAACGACGCGGCATCGATCGGCAGGTCAAGGAACCACTTGAACAACATGTCGTAGTTCAACCGTTCGCAGAACGCCCGCTCGGAACGCATCGAGTACATCGCCATCAACACCGACGCCTTCAACAACATCTCCGGCGGCACCGACGGGCGACCCGACTTCGCGTACATCGCATCGAAAACGTCGTCGAGATCGGCGAGCACAGTGTCCACGACGACACGGATGCGGCGGATCGGATGATCCGCCGGGATCAGATCCTCCGTGGACAACGACGACAACATCGACAACTGGCGGTCCGGGGTTCCACGCATGCCCTCATTCTTTTCCATCGCGCCACCGAACGCGAGCACCAATCAGAGGTTTTTCAGCACCCTGCTAGTGCGATGTCGGATTGGCCGCTCGTTGAAATTGGTGAGGTCGGCGAGGTCCTGGTTGGGACGACTCCGAGCAGAAAGGAGCCTTCATTGTGGGAAGGACCCGTCAACTGGGTATCAAGCGGGGAAGTGGCCTTCAACCGAATCTCCTCAACGCGGGAGAGGATCTCAGCGGCAGCCGTCAAGCCTTCTCGGATCCACCCGGCTGGAACCGTCCTCCTCGCGATGATCGGGGAGGGAAAGACGAGGGGGCAGGTTGCCATTCTCGACATCCCGGCGGCAAACAATCAGAACTCCGCAGCGATTCGACCACATGTAAACAAGGTCCAGACTGACTGGCTCTACGAGGCGCTTGCTTCTCAGTACGAGGCGAACCGGAGGCTGAGCTCCGGGAACAACCAGCCAGCGCTGAACAAGTCACGGGTCCAGCAAATGACCATCCCGCTACCGCCACTTGCGAAGCAAACGACGATTGCAGAGGAGATACGCAGACTGCGAGAGCTAATACACAGCGCATCCAGGCCAGTCGAAGATGGGCTCGCGCGTTGTGGCTCTCTCCGCCGCTCGATTCTCGCCGCTGCGTTCTCCGGGCGGCTCGTTCCGCAGGATCCGTCTGACGAGCCCGCGTCGATGTTGTTAGGGCGGATGGCTGCCGAGAAGGCGGCGTCGAAACGGTCTCGCAACCAGAAAGCAGCATCGTGACCGACTCGAAGGCACTCGTCGAGAAGCTGTGGAACTACTGCAACGTCCTGCGTGACGACGGGTTGTCGTACGGCGATTACGTCGAACAGCTCACCTACTTGCTGTTCTTGAAGATGGCGGAGGAGCAGTGCGAGCTCGGCCTACCCCGCGTCGTCCCCGAGGGCCTCGATTGGCCGTCCTTGCTCAAGTTGTCGGGCGAGGCACTCGAGGCGCACTACATCAAGATCCTTAACGAGCTCGGCACGACCGACGACATGCTCGGTGTGATCTTCCGCAAGGCGCAGAACCGGATTCAGGACCCCGCCAAGCTCCAGCGGCTGATCCACGACCTGATCAACGGCGAGACGTGGATGGGTCTCGACGTCGACATCAAGGGCGACGCCTAC
>JBGTIA010000005.1:0-9303 GCA_041745835.1 Ilumatobacteraceae bacterium
TCGGCGGTGGGTTGGCTCATCGGTGGGGCGGGCGGCTGTGGTGCGATGAGCGAAGGTGACCGTCTGCGGCGGTTTCGCTCATCGCTCGCGGGCGGTGAAGCGTCCTCAGCCGGTCCAGCCGTCGAAGAGGCCGGTGAGGCCGGTGGGGTCGTGGCGGCCGATGGCGAGCTGTTCGAGGATGCCGATGCCTTGGTGGTCGCCGAGGGCGCCGCTGGTGGTGGCTCGCACGATCGCTTGGACGTGGAGCCGATCGGGCGCGGTCGGATTCTCGACGGGGAGGTCCCAGCGCTCGCCGCCGACCTCCAGCTCGCCCTTCCACACGCCATGGCCCCACTCGGGGTGCAGGTAGCCGAGCCCGGCCATCTGGAACTCGAACAGCGGCTCGAGTCGGATCGTGGTCGGCTCGCCGGTCCACGGTGTCATCGTCAGTTCGAACCACTCTGCGGTGCGGGTCCCCGGCCGCCAGGCGACGTCGTAGTCGATCGACCGCACCGCCTCGGGCGGCGACGCTCCGTCCGATCCCGCCACCGGGGCGATGAAGCCGGTCTCGTGCCAGCGCTTTCCGTCGAACAGCTCGTTGACGTCGAAGTGGGTCGAGAACGTGTCGAAGTTGAGCGGTGCCCACAGCCAGAAGAACTGCGGGTCGGCGACCGGGGCACCGGTCGGCGCGCGCTCACCGACGCTCCGGATGCCCCATGACCGATCGCGGCAACCGAGCGTCTCGCCGGGAGCCAGATCGTGCAGCACGCCGTCGATCTCGATCCAACCCTCCCACCCGCCGAACTGGGTCAGGCGTGTGTAGTCGAACGTGACGCGTAGGCCGACCTGCTGGAAGAAGTGCGGCTCCTCGATCGGGGCCGATCGGCGTACGAACGTGAGATCCGCGCGAAGACCCTGGTCGGGTGCGTCGACGGTCACCCGGAGGGCATGGAGGGGCTCGAGCACCTCGATCCTGATCGGCCCGACCTCGTTGGCGTCGGCCCGATCCGTCGGTGCCCGACCCGAGGCGTGCACGCTGATCTGCCGGGCCGCGGGTGTGCCGCCATCGGCGACCACGCTGAACGAGGCGTCGACGACGTGACGGTTCGGGTACAGGCCCATTGCCGTCGCGAAGAACAGACGGGTGTCCTTGGTGTAGCCGTTGAAGAAGTAGCGGTCGTAGTGGTTGATGTCGCTCGTCGCCGTCTGGGCGATCGGACGTGACGTCTGGTGGATCGGAAAGTCGTCGAACGAACTCAGCACCGGGCCGACGCTAGCCATATCCTCTGTCTGGTATGGAACACGAGAGTTCCTCGAGATTCACGATGTCGCTGCGCCGGTACTGGCAGATCGCGATCGTCACGGTGGCCGGCGTGTGTTTCCTGACGGTCGCCGGCGCGGTGGTCCGACTCACCGGCAGCGGCCTCGGCTGCGACGACTGGCCGAACTGCAACGCCGAGCGCTTCATCGACGTCTCGACCGGGCACGCAGCGATCGAGCAGGTGAACCGTCTCGTCAGCGGGCTGGTCGGGATCCCGACGTTGTTGATGGCGATCGGCGCTTTCCGGGTCCGCCCCGTGCGCCGCGGGCTGAAGGGTCCGTCGCTGGGCGTACTCGTGTCCGTGCTCGGCAACGGTGTGGTCGGCGGACTTGCCGTTCGAGGCGACCTGCACCCCTTCCTGGTCCAGTCACACTTCTTGCTCGCAATGGTGTCGATCGCGTTCGGTCTGGTGGCGATCCATCGTGCCGCTCCCGAGCAGGTGACGGCCCCCGCCGCGATCGGGGTCACGCCGCAGGTCGGCCGGCTCGTCGTAGCGCTCGGCGTGCTCGTCGCGGCTGCGCTGGCGACGGGAACGGTCGTCACCGGCGCCGGTCCACACGCGGGTGACGAGACGGCGCGTCGATACGGTTTCGACATCTCGACGGTCGCCGAGATCCACAGCGTCACGGTCTGGTTGGCGGTCGCCTCATTCCTGGCGCTGGTGGTCGTGCTCCGACGCGATCCGCCGCTGTCGATGGCGCTGTCGCGCAATGTCTCGGCGTGGATGTTCACCGCCGTCGTGCAGGGCGGCATCGGCTACCTGCAGTACTTCAACGACGTTCCGGCGGTGCTGGTCGCAGCCCATGTGGCAGGAGCGACTGCGTTGTGGGTCGTCACGGTGCAGTTCGTCCAGGCGATGTTCGAGCCGGTGGCGTCGGATGAAGACAAGGTTGACGCAGCGGAAACAGGCGACGAGCTGCAGATTGCACCGGCGACCGCCGCCAGCGCGTAGAGTGAGCGCCCAATGCACAGGGGAACTCGTTGGCGCCAGATGCTCCTATTCGCGCTGTTGGCGGCGATAGCGGGCACGTTCGTCGGCTCGTTGGCGTCCGCCCAGACGGATGACACGACCGGCGAACTGGCAATTTTCGGACAGCTCGGATACGAGGACCCCGAGTCCGGCGAGGACGTCAACGCCGCCGGAGTGACGATCGAGGTCGATGGCGTCGGAAGCGTCGTCACCGACGACCTCGGTGAGTTCCGCCTCGTCGTGCCCAGCGCAGGCGACTACGCCGTGACGATCGACGTCGAGACCCTGCCGGAGGGGGTGAACCTGCGGAACCCCGATGCGAACCCCTTGGAGGCAAGCGTCAGCGAGAACCGCGACCGGCGCGTGCTGTTCCCGCTCGTGTTCGGTGAGGGAGTGGGGTCCACCGCCGGCGACATCTCCTTCAGACGGGTCGCGCAGCTCACCGCCGAGGGCCTCAAGCAGGGGCTCTACCTCGCCATGGCGGCGATCGGGCTCACACTGATCTTCGGCACAACCGGTCTCGTCAACTTCGCGCACGCCGAACTCGTCACGTGGGGCATGTTGGCCACCTATTTCTTCAATTTCTACGGCCTGGCGGGCATCATCGGCTTCCTGGCGCCGCTACCGCCGCCATTCGGTGGCGGTGTCAACCTGGTCTTCGCCGCGCTGCTCGGAATGCTGTCAGGAGCCGCACTCGGATGGTTCCTGAACCGATTCATCTTCCGTGGTGCCCGGCGAGCGGGTGTGAGCCTGATCGCCCAGATGGTGATGACCATCGGATTGTCGATTCTGCTCCGTTACCTCTTCGTGTACGTGTTCCGGGGAGGTCCGCGGAGCTTCGGTGACTTCTCCGCCCAACGTGCGGTCAGTCTCGGCCCGATCGAACTCACACCGAAGGATCTGGTCGCGATGGGGTTGTCAGTGCTCATCCTCGTGGCCGTCGCCAGCTACCTCGAGATGACGAGAATGGGCAAGGCCATGCGAGCGGTCTCCGACAATCGCGAACTCGCCGAGTCGACCGGCATCGATGTCGAACGGGTGATCTCGCTCGTGTGGATGTCCGGCGCGGCCCTTGCTGCGATGAGCGGTGTCTTCTTCGGCCTCGACCAAATCAAGTGGGACTTCGGATTCCGGATCCTGCTGTTGATCTTCGCGTCCGTCACACTCGGCGGCCTCGGTCGGCCGTACGGGGCGCTCCTGGGGGCGCTCGTGGTCGGGCTCACGATCAACCTGTCGACGTTGTTCATCGATGCCGAGGTCAAGAACATGATCGCGTTGCTGATGATGGCGTTGATTCTGATGTTCCGGCCGCAAGGCATTCTCGGACGAGCTGAGAGGATCGGCTGATGGATTGGGGGTTCATTCTCGAGCGAACGTTCTCGACGATGCTCGGCGTGGAGGTGATGGTGTTCGCCATGGCCGCTGTCGGCCTGAACATCCAGTTCGGCTACGCCGGACTTCTCAACTTCGGCCAGGTCGGATTCATGGCGGCAGGCGCCTACGGACTCGGTGTGACGATCAACTACTTCCAGTGGAGTTTCGCCGTCGGAATCCTGTTCGGCGTGGTCTACTCCATCGTCTTGGCGCTGATCCTCGGTGTGCCGACCTTGCGATTGCGTGCCGATTATCTCGCCATCGTGACGATCGCAGCGTCCGAGACGATCCGATTGTTCGTTCGCTGGCGTCAGATGAAGGAGATCACCGGCGCCTCGGAGGGCATCGGCGGATTCGCCGACCCCTTCTACGATTTCGCGTTGAATCCGTTCAACCCCGGCCAGCGCTACGACTTCGGACCGTTCTCGTATCTGGGACGTGACCTGTGGGTTCTGACCGTCGGCTGGATCCTGCTGATCGTGATGGTGTTGCTCGTCAAGCGGTTGATGTCGTCGCCGTGGGGACGGGCGCTCAAGGCAATTCGCGAGGACGAGGACGCAGCGAGAGCGCTCGGCAAGAACGCCTACATGTACAAGTTGCAGGCGCTCATGCTCGGTGGCGTGATCGGTGGCTTCGCCGGGATGCTCCAAGTGGTCCAGAAGGGTTCCATCCAGCCGGACACCTTCAACCCGGTGATCACGTTCACGATCTGGGCGATCCTGATCCTCGGTGGCCCCGGGCGTACCTGGTCGCCGATCGTCGGATCGATGATCTATTGGGCGCTGATCTCGTTTCTCGAAAACGTGCTGCGCCAATTGCCCGATGGCCCTGCGGGAGCCCTCGAGGACACGATCAAGCTGAGCGACTTCAACATCAGCCAGCTCCGATTCATCCTTGTCGGCCTCGGCCTTTTGTTGCTGGCCCGATACCGACCACAGGGCATCTTCGGATCTCGTGAGGAGATGGCACTCAATGACCGCTGACGAGACGATTGCCAACCCGATCGCGGGTGTCTTCGACGACGTGGCAGCAACGCCCGGCTCGGCAAAACCCGATCCGATCATCGTCGCCGACGACGTGCAGCGTCGGTTCGGCGGCCTGCTCGCCGTCAACGTCGACCACCTGGAGATCCAACGCGGTTCGATCACCGCGCTGATCGGACCGAACGGCGCCGGCAAGACCACGTTCTTCAATCTCCTGACGAGCTTCGACAAGCAGGACGGCGGACGCATCCAGTTCGACGGAGCGGACATCACGAGTGTCCCGTCGTACAAGCTCGCCAAACGCGGAATGGTGCGCACGTTCCAACTCACCAAGGCGCTCTCGCGGATGACCGTGATCGACAACATGAAGCTCGGTGCCACCGGGCAGGTCGGCGAGAGCCTCTGGAAGGCCCTCCTGCCGGTCTGGGGCGCCCAGGAGCGCGAGATCGAAGAACGCGCCGACGCGCTGCTCGAGCGGTTCAACCTGACCCACATGCGTGACGAGTTCGCCGGCACGATGTCCGGTGGACAGCGCAAACTCGTCGAGATGGCGCGGGCGCTGATGACCGAACCGAAGCTCGTGATGCTCGACGAACCGATGGCCGGTGTGAACCCGGCGTTGACCCAGTCGCTCCTCGGTCACGTGAAGGGACTCCGAGCGGAGGGACGCACCGTGATCTTCGTCGAACACGACATGGACGTCGTACGCGACATCTCGGACTGGGTGGTCGTGATGGCAGAGGGCTCGATCATCGCCGAGGGCACGCCGGACGACATCGGCGCCAACCAAGAGGTGATCGACGCCTACCTCGGCGCGCACACCGACAGCGATTTCTTCGACGATATCGAAACAGCGGTGGCTGCCGAGGCCGGATCGCCCGAGCGACGAGGTGACGAGTCGTGAGTGACGAGCTCCTCATCCACGTCGACAACGTTCGTGCCGGGTACGTGCCGGGTGTCGACATCTTGAACGGCTGCTCACTCGAACTGCGCGAAGGTGAGCTGATCGGGATCATCGGCCCCAATGGCGCCGGGAAGTCGACCCTGCTGAAGGCGCTGTTCGGGCTGCTGTCGATCAGCGACGGCGAGGTGCTGTACCGGGGTGAGGACATTTCGGGCGCCTCGGCGCACGAACTCGTCGAGCAGGGCATCGGGTACGTGCCGCAGCGCGACAACGTCTTTCCGTCGTTGACCGTCGAGGAGAACCTCGAGATGGGCGCCTTCCTGCGTCCCAAGCAGGTCAAGGAGCGAATCGAATACGTGAGCGAGCTGTTCCCACGGCTCGCCCAACGCCTCGGCCAGCGAGCGGGCTCGCTGTCGGGTGGTGAGCGACAGATGCTCGCGATGGGTCGCGCCTTGATGATGAAGCCGGCGGTGATCCTGCTCGACGAGCCGTCAGCGGGTCTCTCGCCGGTCTTGCAGGACCAGGTGTTTCTTCGTGTTCGCGAGATCAACCAGGCCGGGGTCTCCGTCGTCATGGTCGAGCAGAACGCCCGTCGCTGTCTGCAGATCTGCCACCGTGGGTACGTGCTCGACCAGGGGACCAATGCCTACACCGACACGGGTCACAACCTGTTGAACGATCCGAAGGTGATCGAGCTCTACCTGGGCACGCTCGCTCGCGGCCACTGACGATCGCGCCGGCGATTGGCGATCAACACCAGAGTCCACCACGCGAAAAGGGCCCGTCACCTTGCGGTGACGGGCCCTTCGTCGTTGTCAGGTGTCAGCTGGCGAAGACGTACTCGTCCAGCTCGGAATTCGGATCGGCTCCGCCGTCGTACTGCCAGATTCGGAAGCTGGCGGCCTCGGGCTCACCGGCGTCGCCGAAGCTGTACGGTCCACCGAATCCGTCGTAGTCGATGTCCGTGCCGGCTTCGATCAGTGCCTTGCACTCCTCGAAGCTGGTGCAGACTTCGCCGTCCTTGGTCACGCCGTTGATCTCGGCGGCGATCGCGGACGGGTCGTCGGTTCCGGCGATCTCGGCTGCGAGTGCCGTAATGATCACAGCGTCGTAGGACTCTGCACCGTAGCTGTACTCGCCGCCGGCTCCGTTCTCGTCGAGACGAGCGGTGAAGTCCGCAATGGTGCCCAGGTCGATCGACGGCACAGTTCCCTTGAGACCCGTGAGGATGCTCGGGTCGGCAAGTTCGCTGCCGATGCCGACGTTGCCGTCGACGCCGTAGACCGCCGTCGAGCTCGGGCCGATACCGCGCTCGTTCATCGTGGTGAGGATGCTTGCGCTCTCGGCGAACCCGATGATGAGGATCGCGTCCGAGCCGGCCTCGACGAGCGAGTCGATCTCGGCATCGAAGCTCTCGGTGTCGACGGCGTAGGCGAGGAACTCCTCGATCGTGCCGCCGCTGCCTTCGAAGTTGTCCTGGAACGCCTCGGCCAGACCCACGCCGTAGCTCTCCTGGCGGTACAGGACCGATGCGGTCTCCGCGCCGTCGTCGAGGATGAGGTTCGCGAGCACGCGACCCTGCAGGAGGTCGGACGGTGCGGTTCGGAAGTACAGCCCGTTGTCGTCGTACGTGGTGAAGTCCGGCGAAGTGTTGGCCGGGCTGAACTGGATGACGCACGAACCCGTGATCTTGTCGATCACGGTCTTCGACACGGCAGACGAAGCAGCGCCGACGATGACGTCGGCACCGGCTGCGAGCAGACGGTCGACCTCGAGGTTCGCTGTGTCGGTCGTCGTGTCGCCGGAGTCACCTTGATTGATGACCACATCTGCGCCGAGGACGCCGCCGGCGGCGTTGATGTCCTCGACGGCCATGTTCGTCCCCGCGATCTCGGGCGGGCCGAGGAAGGCGAGGTCACCCGTCACTGGGAGGATCGTGCCGATGTTCAACACACCGTCGCTTTCGCAGCTCCCGTCACCGCTGTCACCGGCGGCTTCGGTGGTCTCCGATTCGGCGTCCGTGGTCTCGGTGGCGGCATCGGTGGCTGGCGGGGCATCAGTTGCTTCCGGGGCATCGGTTGATTCGCTTGCCTCGGTGGTCGCTGCGCCGCTGTCGCTGTCGTCGTCGCTGCCGCATGCTGCGGCCACGAGACTCAGACCGACCAACAGTGCACCGACGCGCTTTGCGCGAGTTGCTTTCATGTTGTGGTTTCTCCCCCTTGTTGGGGTACGGGCAGGATGCCCGTACTCATAAGGTCCACCGATTGTACGCATCGTGCGGTGTGAATGGAAGTCACTACGGTTTCGGGCCTGTGAACGAATCCTCCGCACCATCGACCGAATCGGCGTCGACCGAGGTGTTGTACTCCGTCGTCGACCACGTCGCGACGCTCACCTTGAACGCTCCCGAGCGGATGAACACCATCTCGGGCGTCATGCTCACGCAGATCAGCGAGCTGCTCCTACGCGCCGATCACGACCCCGACGTCCGCTGCATCGTGCTCACCGGCTCGGGCCGTGCGTTCTGTGCCGGGCTCGATCTCCAGGCGCAGATGGCCGGCCCGAAGGGTGGCCTCGGCAACCTCGGTGGCGGTAACGAGACCTTCACAGGGGAGTTCGACCTGCGCAGCGCGCCGCCCGTCGTGTTGCACAACCTCGACACCCCCACGATCTGTGCGCTCAACGGCGGATCGGCCGGGTATGGCCTCGACCTGGCGCTGGGCTGCGACATCCGCATCGCGGTCGACACCGCCAAGCTGAACCCGGGCTTCGCCAAACGCGGCATCCTGCCCGAGAGCGGCGGCACGTGGCTGCTGCCCCGGATGGTCGGCTACGCAAAGGCGGCCGAGATCGCCTTCACCGGCCGCACCCTCACCGCTGCCGCCGCACTCGAGCTCGGCCTCGTGAATCACGTCGTCACCGCAGACGAGTTCGCCGATCGCACGACGGCGCTGGCCGCCGAGATCGCTGCGAACGCACCGCTCGCCGTGCGGGCGATCAAGCGGATGATGCGAGCTGCCGAAACCGAGACCTTCGAGCAGAACGTGCACCACGTGTTCCTGCAACTCCTGCCGCTGTTGCGCACCAGCGATTTCTCCGAGGGTGTCACCGCGTTCATGGAGAAGCGCGACCCCGAGTTCCGCGGCCGGTGAGATCGTCAGCGCAGGCGCCCGAGTCGATCGGGTTGCTGGACGGTCTGTCGAGCACCCGGGCCATCCGGCGCTACACCGACGCACCGATTCCCGATGACGACCTGGCGGCCATCCTGTGGCACGCCGGCTGCGCACCGTCGGGATCGAACCGTCAGCCGTTCCGGTTCCTCGTGCTCCGCGACGGTCCGAACGCTCACGCCGCGAAGCGGCTCCTCGGCGACGCGTTCCGATCCGGATGGAACGCAAAGCGCGAGGCCGACGGGTACCGCCCGTCACGGTTCGCCGACTCGATGCAGCGGTACGTCGACCGGTTCGAGCAGACGCCCGTGGTCGTGCTGGTCTGCCTCGAGCGCTACCGCTCGCCGTCGCCGTACGAAGGCGCATCGGTGTATCCGGCGTGTCAGAACCTCCTGCTGGCCGCACGCGCACTCGGCTACGGCGGTGCGCTCACGATGTGGCATCTCGGTGTCGAGGCCGAACTACGCGATCTGCTCGCCATCCCCGAGGGGGTCGCCCTGTCGGCTTGCATCACCCTGGGCGTGCCCGAGGGACACCACGGGCCGGTGAAGCGCAAGCCGCTCGCCGAAGTCGCGTTCGACGACGCGTGGGGCGCCACCGCC
>JBGTIA010000006.1:0-2257 GCA_041745835.1 Ilumatobacteraceae bacterium
CGGCCGGATGGGCCGGCGGCCGGACGATGGGCACGATGGACCAGCTGACGCTCCCGATCCGTGGCGTCAACGGTGTGGTCCCGAACTCCACCAACGTGACGGGCGTGATGGTCAACGTCACGGCCGCCAACAACCAGCCCGGCAGCGTTCCGACGTTCCTGGCGGTCACACCGAACGCGACGCCCCCGGGCGTCGAACCGGCCACGTCGGTGACCAACGTCAGCGTCGGTCAGGTCAAGGCGAACATGGCGATCGTTCCCGTCGGTGACGACGGAGCGATCCGCATCTTCAACCGCTCCGGCTCCACCCACGTCATCGTCGACGTCCTCGGCTATCTCGAGCGGGGCGCCCCGGACACCACGCGCGCCGGGCGGGTCATCCCGCTGGAGGCCCCGTTCCGCGTGTTCGACACGCGCCAGCCGGCCTTCGGTGCGGCGCCGCTCGGTTTCGCCACCAAGGAGGACTGGAGCTTCAAGGCGTTCGCCGACTCCGTGATGTTGAACGGAGCAGAGATCGGCGCGCAGTCGGCACTGCTCGGCAACCTCACCGGCACGGGGCTCGAACCGCTGTATCCGGGCCAACCGGCCACGACCTTCATGACGCTCTATCCGGGCAACGGTGCGCCGCCGAACAGCTCGAACATCAACGTCACGCCGGGTCGCTCCGTGCCGAACATGTCGCTGCTCAGCTACGGAGCCGTCGGCGACGACCCGTACACGATCGCCGCCTACAACTTCGATGGCTCGATCCACTACCTGCTCGACGTGTACGCCGTCGTCCTGAAGGACTGACCCGCGAAGGACTGACCCGGCGAAGACGGACCCTCCTGAAGGACTGACCCTCCTGAAGGACTGACCCTCGAGTCGGCCCTGAAGGACCAGCGGGGTCGATACAGTGGACGTCACCGAATCGCCGGGCTGATTCGATCGGTGCCTGAAGGCCCCTGCCCGGTTCCCACGAACCACGGAGGCTTTCACATGTCCGACATCTCGACCCCGTCCACCGTCGCGTCCCGCAGGGACTTCCGCGTCGCCGATCTCTCGATGGCCCCGTTCGGCCGCAAGGAGATGATCCTCGCCGAGCACGAGATGCCCGGTCTGATGGCCCTGCGCAAGGAGTACGGCGAGTCCAAGCCGCTCGCCGGCGCCCGCATCTCCGGTTCGCTGCACATGACGATCCAGACCGCCGTGCTCATCGAGACGCTGACCGACCTCGGCGCCGAGGTGCGGTGGGCGAGCTGCAACATCTTCTCGACCCAGGACCACGCCGCCGCCGCGGTCGTCGTCGGCCCCGACGGCACCGCCGAGGATCCGCAGGGTGTGCCCGTGTTCGCGTGGAAGGGCGAGACGCTCGAGGAGTACTGGTGGTGCACCGACCAGATGATGACGTGGCCGGATGCCGCCGACGGCACGAAGTACGACGGCCCCAACATGATCCTCGACGACGGCGGCGACGCCACGATGCTGCTGCACAGGGGCGTCGAGTACGAGAAGACCGGCGAGGTTCCGGATCCGACTGCGGCCTCGAATCCCGAACTCGCGATCGTGCTGGGTCTGCTCCAGCGCACGCTCAAGACCGATCCCGACAAGTGGACCCGGATGGCCGCCCACATCAAGGGCGTCACCGAGGAGACCACCACCGGGGTCAAGCGGCTCTACAAGATGATGGACGACGGTGAGCTGTTGTTCCCGGCGATCAACGTCAACGACTCGGTGACCAAGTCGAAGTTCGACAACCTGTACGGCTGCCGTCACTCGCTCGTCGACTCGATCTCCCGTGCGACCGACGTGATGATCGGCGGCAAGACCGCCGTCGTGTGCGGCTACGGCGACGTCGGCAAGGGCTGCGTGCAGTCGCTGCAAGGCCAGGGTGCCCGCGTGATCGTCACCGAGATCGATCCGATCAACGCACTGCAGGCAGCGATGGAAGGCATCCAGGTGCTCCCGATCGAGGACGTCGTCGACACCGCCGACATCTTCGTATCGGCCACGGGCAACGCCGACATCATCACCGCCGACCACATGCGCCAGATGAAGCACAACGCCATCGTCTGCAACATCGGCCACTTCGACAACGAGATCGACATGGCCGGCCTCGCCCGCTCGGGCGCAACGCGCGACGAGCTCAAGCCCGGAACCGACGTGTGGCGCTTCGACGCAACTGAAGAGCGAGGGGCCCACCAGGTGATCATCCTCGCCGAGGGTCGCCTCGTGAACCTCGGGTGTGCCACCGGCCACCCGAGCTTCGTGATGTCGTG
>JBGTIA010000007.1:0-3920 GCA_041745835.1 Ilumatobacteraceae bacterium
GCGCCGAACTCGACCGACTCGAGCGATCCGACGACGACGTCGCGACGCGTCGGCCGCGGTGGCATCGGCGGACGCCGAACGGATCGGGTCCCCGGCGGCCGCGAAACCCGGAACTCGTCGCCCCCGACGTCATCGAGTTCGAGCCGTTGCGAGTGCATCCGCGCTGAGCCCGACGCTGCGCCGACCCGACGTACACGATGTGCCTGGCACATCGTGTACGTACGCTTGACGCATGCGCACGCTGTACGACGCCGACCACGAAGCATTCCGCGAATCGTTCGCATCGTTCGTCTCGAAGGAGGTGTCGCCGCACTACATGGAGTGGGAGGAGGCAGGCATTGCGCCGCGTGAGATGTACGCGTCTGCGGGACAGTACGGCTTCGTCGGCATGGCGATCCCCGAGCAGTACGGCGGGGGAGGCACCGACGACTTCCGCTTCAACGCCATCATCGGCGAGGAGTTCAACGCAGCCGGAATCGGGGGCGCCGGCCTCGGGCTCACGCTCCACAACGACATCTGCACGCCGTACTTCATCGAGTACTGCACCGACGAGCAGGCCGAGCGCTGGATGCCGGGCATCGCATCGGGCGAGTTGATCACCGCCGTCGCGATGACCGAGCCCGGCACCGGCTCCGATCTCGCCGGCATCGCGACCACGGCGATCCGCGACGGCGACGAGTACGTCGTCAACGGCTCGAAGACGTTCATCACCAACGGCATCAACAGCGACCTCGTGATCGTCGCCGCGAAGACCGACCCGACCGAACGCCACGCCGGGTTGTCGCTGCTGATCCTCGAACGGGGGATGGAGGGCTTCGAGCGCGGTCGCAACCTCGACAAGATCGGCATGCACAGCCAGGACACCGCCGAGTTGTTCTTCAACGATGTGCGGGTGCCGCTGACGAACCGGCTCGGAGACGAGGGCAAGGGCTTCACGTACCTCGCCGCCAACCTCGCGCAGGAACGACTCTCGATCGCCATCGCAGGTGTCGCCGCCGCCCGGGCGGCACTCGGGTGGACACTCGAGTACGTCGGCGAGCGCACCGCATTCGGGAAGTCGATCGGCACGTTCCAAAACACCAAGTTCGTGCTCGCCGAGGTCGCGACGGAGATCGAGGTGACCCAGGCGTACGTCGACCAGTGCATCCTCCAACTCAATGCGAAACAGCTCACCCCGGCCATGGCGGCGCAGGCCAAGTACTGGTGCACCGACCTGCAGAACCGGGTCGTCGACCGCTGCCTGCAGCTGTTCGGCGGCTACGGCTACATGACCGAGTACCCGATCGGGCGGGCGTACGTCGACGCCCGAGTGACGTCGATCTACGGTGGCACCAACGAAGTGATGAAGACCATCATCGCCAAGTCGATCGGACTGTGAGGTCACGATGATCCGCCACGTCGTCATGTTCCGCTGGAACGAGTCGGTCACCGAGGAGCAGCTCGTCGCGATGTCGGCAGAACTCGACGCGCTCCCGGGAGCTATCGGCGAGATCGTCGCCTACCGTCACGGCCGAGACCTCGGGATCGGCGCGAGCAACTTCCAGTACGCGATCACGGCCGATTTCGCGAACGCCGACGACTTCGCCACCTACCGCGACCACCCCGAACACCAGCAGATCATCGCCGACCACATCACCGGCCACGTCGCCGAGCGCGCCGCCGTGCAGTTCGAGTACTCCGACTGAGCGTTACATCAGGGGTCAGACCCACGATGCAACGGATCACATCGTGGATCTGACCCCTGATGTAGCGCCCGCTTTCCGGCGGAGTTGGAGCTTCCAGAAGCCGAGGGCGCCGAGGCCGACGGGGATGATCGCCAGCCAGGTGAGCACCCGGAACACGAGGATCGCTGCGGTGATCTGGTTGACGTACTGCTCGCCGGCGGCCGCGGTCAGTAGACCGATGTACACGATCTCGCTGACGCCGGCGTCCCCCGCGGTGATGGGGAAGACGGTGAGGCCCTGCACCAAGGCGAACACCACGAACACCTCGGTCCAGCGGAGTTGTCCCTCGCCGATCCCGGTGAACCGAAGACACATCAGCAGCAGTGCGAACTTGGTGGCCGACGTCAACACCGTCGCCCACGTGGCCACCAGCCACCGGTCGCGCAGGGTCTGCACCGCGCGGGCCCGAGCTGCGACCATCTCGGCAGGCAGATCCTCCGGTGTCGGCTTGCGCAGCAGTCGCAGGACCCTCGACCACACGGGCTCGACCAGTCTGCCGGCCCGTTCCGTTCGTTTCTCCGAGCCGAGGACGAACGCCAGCACGACCACGACCAGTCCGACGATCAGGCAGATCGTCACGACGGTCTGCATCGTGTCGCTCAACGGCGCGTCGGAGACCACGAGGCCGATGGCGGCGATGATCGGCAACGCCAGTTTGATGCCGATGCTGAAGATGCCGCCGGCGGCAACTGCGAGCGTGGCCTCGCCGGCGCTCCGGCCCCACGACGTGAGCATCCGGTAGCGGATCGGCAGGTCGCTGGGTCCGGGCACGAGCGACGTGATCGACGCCGGGCCCAGGAAGGCGACGATGCCGTGGCGTACCGCCAGCCCGGGGATGAGCGACGCCGTCAGCAGGCCCTGCGCCGCGACCCACAGGATCCACATGCTGAGCAGTGACATGATCTGCGCGTCGTCGAGCGACCGCGCGGCGTCGAGGACCTCGTCGATGTTCAGGTCGTCGAACGTCGTGGCGAGGATCCACCCCGAGATGCCGAGCGCGGCAACGACGAGCACGATCCGGAAGACGATCTTGCGCACGCTTCGAGGCGGCGCCGTCGGGACGTCGCCGGACCGAACGTCGCCGGACCGAGTTGCGTGGCCGGACCGAGTTGCGTCGTGGGGAGGTTCGTCGACCGTGACGTCGTGGGGAGGTTCGTCGTCAGGAGGAGCCATGGTCGTCCTCGACACTTTCGCGCACGGCGGCGACGACGGCGGACCTCGCCTCGAGCACCGGTGGCAGCAGACCGATGCGGTCGCGCACGCGGACCCGACCGACGAGGACGACGCCCTGGCGCATCAGCGGTGGCCACACGACCAGCGCAACCGCCCCACCGATTGCGACCGCGATGCCGTTGGCGAGCGCCGCCCAACCGTCACCGAGCCACATCCCCATCAGCGTCCAGGTCGCCAGTAGCGTGACGAGACCCAACAGAATACGTACCGTTCCTTTGGTGGCCGTCGATCGCACGAGGCCGGTGCCGACGACGACGACGAAGAGCGCGGGCAGATGGATCAGGGTCACGGTGACCAGCAAGGAACTGGCCACGAAGAGCACGACCGTCGACAGTACGAGTCGTGCGATCGACACCCGGTCGGGCCGGAGTTGGCGGCCCGTGATCCCGAGCAGCTGCAGCCGGGTGGCGAAGTCCCGGTACGCCGCCGTCACTCGTGCACGACTCGCCGGATCGGCACCGGCCAGTCGACGGGCGACCACCTCGGTGTCGCCGAACGACACCTCGACGCGTCCCGTTGCCTCGCTGCGTTCCTCGTGTGCTGCTGCTCGCAGCACCTCGCGCTCGTCGAGGCTCTCGAAGTGTGGCGACACCCGTTCGAGCGCGTCGGTGATCCGAGCCGTCAGGGTCGCTGCGTCGGCTCGGTCGGGCTCGCCGTCGCCGCCCACGCCCGCTCCCCGGAACTCGGCCACCACGATCGGTTCACCGAACATGACCGCCGCTCGGCTGCGCGTCTCGACCTTGCTCTCGAAGGCCATGCCGATCGGCACGATCACAAGGTCGGGCGCAGTCGGGAGCGCTCCGAGTGCGATTCGTGCGGCACCCGACTTCACGCGATCGAGTCCGGCGCGGTCGCCTGTCGTGCCCTCCGGGAAGATGGCGACGGTCGCGCCCTGAGCGAGCTCGCGATGGCAGGCGTCGAAGACCGACGCGTTGTCGCTCGCACTGTCGCCGTCGGCGGTGC
>JBGTIA010000008.1:0-3226 GCA_041745835.1 Ilumatobacteraceae bacterium
CTTCGAGCCAATCGGAACGCCTCCTCAGACGACTTTGACGTCGACCGCTTCGGGGCCCTTACGGCCCGCAGCGATCTCGAACTCGACCGTGTCGCCGTCGTTCAACGAACGACGACCCGAGCCCTGAATGTTCGAGTAGTGCACGAAGACGTCGTCGCCGTCGTCGCGAGAGATGAATCCGAAGCCCTTCTCGTCGTTGAAGAACTTCACTGTACCTGTGGCCATTTCGGCTCCTTGTTGAAATCGGAGCCACCATTGACTCACGTTTACGATGCTGAGGCTAGTGACGGTTGCGCGATTGTCCACCGCGCACCACGCGGACGCACTCGACCCGAATCAGCCCGCCGAGACGAGCTCGAGCCGGCGGCGAGGATGGAGCACCACGAACGGGCGATGTCCGGTGACCGCGAGTCGAGCGAGGATCACCGATGCCAGCGCCATGCCGACCGCGCCGGCCAGCGTGAGTGCGACGTCGCCGACACCGAGGCCGTACACCAGCCACAGGGCGGATTCGACGAACGCGATGATCCACGTCGCCGACGACACGCCCGTGAGCAACGAGGTGCGCAGCGACGCCACGACGGCGGGCATCAGCTGCACTCCGTACGAGAGGCCCACCGCCACGCTGGCGAGATCCCAGCCGCCGACGATCAGGAAGGGCAGTGGCACCATGCCGAGTCCGAACACGCCGAGCGCCAGACCCGGCAGCGCCGGCCCGCCGACCGAGCGCACGAAGAACCAGCCCATCACGCCGTACAACAGCAGCGACACGGTCGAGACCGGAACCAGCGCCCACAGGCCGACGGTCAGTCCGTAGGTCAGCCACCACCCGTTGATCGCGAGGCTCACGCCGATCCACGTGGCCGACACGCCGTCGACCCGGCGCGTTCTGGCGATCCGGCGGGCCTGCGGGAACGCCATCCATGACCCGAGGACGGTGGCCACAACGACGATCAGTGTGAGGAGCAGATTCATGAGCAGGACAACTTTTCGGGAGACGTGAATGCGTGTAAGTAGCTAACTGAAGGTTAGTACCTTACACCGTTCCGGCCGGGTACGCTCGTGTCGTGTACGTCACATCGGGACACGACACCGAGGTCCGGCTCACGATCGAGGCGCTGGTCGACCTCGTCAATGCGTTGGGCGATGCCGCCGCTGATCCGAACGGCGAGCGCGTCGATGTCCGCACACTGCTCGACGAACACCGGTTCAGCCGGGCCGCTGGGGCCTCGGCGGCGGCGATCCATCGGGTCGAGGAGCGAGTCGGATCGATGGTCGACACGTTGCTCGCACTGCCGGGCTCCGAGCCGGAGCCGACCGTGGCGTGGACCAATGCGCAGCTCTCGGGTATCCACATCACGCCGTCGCTGACCGATCACGATGGAGCCGACCTCCACATCCACTGGACTCCGGGGTCCGCGACGTTCGACGACCAGGTGATCGCGGACTTCCTGATGGCGCTCGCCCAAGAGGTGCGCGACCACGGCACGACCCGCTTCGGCACCTGCGCCGCCAGCGACTGCGGACACCTCTTCTACGACGTCACCCGCAATGGATCACGTCGATTCTGTGCCGACCCGCGATGCGCCAGCCGCACCCACACGGCCGACCACCGAGCCCGACGTCGTACGAGCTGACGTGCGCATCCTCGCCACGTGCTCGCTCGGCGGTGCCGGGCACTGGGTGCCGCTCTCCGACTTCCTGCGAGCGTCGACTGGCGACGACGACGAGGTACTCGTCGTTGCACCGCCGGCGCTGCGCGAGATGGTCGAACGATGGGGTTTCGAGTACGCAGCGGGTGGTGAGCCACCGGAGGCGTTGGTCGCACCGATCCGCGAACGCCTGCCGGTGGCACCACCCGCAGAGGCGTCGGTCCTCGGGAATCGGGAACTCTTCGCGCGACTCGCGGCGACGGCCATGCTCCCCGGCGTCGAGGCGGCATGTACGCGCTGGATGCCCGATCTCGTGGTGCGCGATCCGTGTGAGTACGCAGCGGCGGTCGTCGCCGCCGACCGCTCGATCCGCTCGGCGCAGATCGGGATCTCGCTCGCCGAGGTCGAGTGGGGTTCGCTCACGGTGGCGTCGCCGGCGCTCGAGGCGCACCGAAGCGGCCTGACCGCCGAAATCGCGCGAACGCCCTACGTCACGCGATTCCCGACGGCGTTCGATCCCTCTCCGTTCGCATCGACCTTCCGCTACCGCCAACCGGCAGGCCCGACTCCAGCGCCGCTTCCCGACTGGTGGAGCGATCGGTCGAAACCGCTCGTGTACCTGACGCTCGGCACGGTGTTCCCGCACATGACGTTCGCGGCCGACACGTACCGGCTCCTGCTCCAAGCACTGGCCGCCCTCGACGTCCGGGTACTCCTCACGGTCGGGAACACCTTCGACCTCGGTCGCCTCGGCACCATCCCTGCCAACGCTCGTGTCGAGCCCTGGGTCGATCAACGACGGGTCTTTGCGGAGGCGACCGTGACCGTCTGCCACGGGGGCTCCGGTACCGTGCTCGGAGCGCTCGATGCCGGCGTCCCGATGGTCGTGCTCCCCTCGTTCTCCGACCAACACACCAACGCACGACTCGTCGAGCGCCACCGATTGGGTCTCGTCGTCGATCCGGCCCCGGACCATGGTACTGATGCGCCGTTCGGTGAGCACGACCTCCTCCGGGTCACCGCAGCAGTGCGGACGATCCTCGATGACCCGGCGTCGTTCATGCATGCGGCCAGCGAACTGTCCGACGAGGTGCAGTCCGCTGCCGACGTGTTGCAGCGGCTCGTGACCTGACGCCGATGCCGACAGAACCGGTTACGCCGGTGCCTGGCACCGGCGTAGCCGGTGTGCCAGGCGGCAATCATGCGTCAGGAACTGATCCGGCCGCGATCGAGACGCAGCACCTGATCGGCGCGATCGAATGCAACCGCCCGGTGCGACACCGCGATCACCGTCATGCCGGCGTCGGCCAGATTGGTCCAGAGCTGCACCTCGGTCTCGACGTCGAGCGCGCTCGACAGGTCGTCGAGCACCACGAGTTCGGGCGAGTGGACGAGGGCGCGTGCGGTGGCCAACCGCTGGCGTTGACCGCCCGACAGACGCAGACCCCTGGGCCCGATCAGCGTGTCGGCGCCGGCGGGCATCGCGTCGATGTCGTCGGAGATCGCAGCCAGCTGCAATGCCGTAGCGAGCTGGGCAGGATCGATCGGACCCAGGCCGACGTTGTCGCCGACGC
>JBGTIA010000009.1:0-3776 GCA_041745835.1 Ilumatobacteraceae bacterium
CCGCCGTGCTCGACCGGCCAGTGGATACCCGCCCACCCGGCAGCGGTCAGACGGTGCTGCCACTCGAGCCCTGCGTCGACGAGGTCGGGCGGGCAGATGGCGCCGTAGTCGTGAGGCGCGCCGTCGCTGTTGGCAGCCAGCCATGCGGCAGCATCTTTCTGGAACTCGTCGACTGGGCTCATCCGTCGAAGGTATCGAGCGCCCGCCTGCTGCGGGCCACCGGTCGTGCGCTGGTCGTGCTCACCGGTCGGCGACGACGAGTCGCCACCACAACTCGACCAGCTGGCGGCCGGAGCGGGCAATGGCGGGCAGGCGGAAGAACTGTGAGCGCCCGAATGGTCGGGCTCGATGGCTGACACCGACCTCGGCGAATCGGGCGCCGGCGCGATCGAACTTGCGCATCATCTCCACGCAGATCACACCGGTCGTCGAGGTCAGCTCGACCCGATCGAGCAGCGAGGTCCGCATCAAGCGGAAGTCGCAGTCGGTGTCGCGCACCTGGATGGAGAAGAGCACCCGCACGACGTGGTGGTAGGTCCGACCGATGATCTTGCGGTACCACGGGTCGCCACGACCGATCTTGAATCCCTGCACGACGTCGATGTCGGGTCGGACCGCGTCGATGCAGCGCACGATCTCTGACGCGTCGTACTGGGCATCGCCGTCGGTGTAGAAGGTCCACTCCATGGAGGCAGTGGCGAAGCCTGAGAGGAGCGCGCCGCCGTAGCCACGGTTGGCGACGTGACTCACGATGTGCAGTTCGGGGACCTCGTCGCACAATGACTCCAGCACGGCGACCGACCCATCGCTCGACCCGTCGTCGACGACGATGATCTCGAACGCCTCGACGCTGTCGAGCAGCGCCGCCCGCACCGAGCGCACCATGATCGGGATGGCGTGCTCGTCGTTGTAACACGGGAAGAACGCCGAGACGGTCCGCACCTCGGGATTGCGCAGCGATACGGGACGGTCCGCCGTCACGAACCCACCCGGCGCAGGGCCTCGCCGACCGTCTCCACCTCGGCGTCGGACAGCTCCGGGTGGCATGGCACGCTCACGCACTCCGCAGCCCACGCTTCGGCACGTGGGCACGGCCGGGGTGCCAGGTGCTGGTAGGCGGGCTGTTGGGTGATCGCGACCGGATACTGCACTGCGGTGCCGACACCGAGGTCGGCCAGCGCCGCTCGAGCTGTGTCTCGGTCGTCGAAACGTGCAACACACAGGTGGTAGACGTGATCCGGATGGTCCGTCTGCCAACGGAGATGCGGCGCCACTGACCTGTAGTGCCGGGCGATCTCGGCCCGTCGCGCGTTTCCCGCCTCGAGATGCGGAAGTTGGATCCGCAACCAGGCAGCTTCGAGCTCGCTCAGACGGAAGTTCTGGCTCACATCGACGTGGACGTAGCCGTCGGTCATCCCGTGAACACGCCGCCGTCGAATCGATGCGGCCAGATCGTCGTCGCGAGTGGACACGGCTCCGCCGTCGCCGATTCCGCCGAGGTTCTTCGTGGGGTAGAAGGAATAGACGACGGCAGCGCTCGAGGAATTGCGCACGGCGCCATGAGCCTGGGCTGCGTCTTCGACGACGGCAACGCCCGACACCGCCAGGGCATCGGTATCCACAGGTGCGCCGTAGAGATGCACCGGCATGATGGCGCGGGTCCGGTCGGTGACCCTCTCGAGTGCCGCGCTCACGTCGAGCAGGGCCGTGTCGGCACCGACATCAACGAGAACCGGCCGGGCCCCGGTGGCGCAGACGGCCGAGATCGTCGGAACCGCCGTGAAGGCCGGAACGATCACGTCGTCTCCCGATCCGACGCCCAGCCCCTCCAGGCAGAGTTGCAGCGCCGCAGCGCCACTCGACAACGCGATCACGTGTTCACCGCCGAACATGGCGGACGCTTCGGTCTCGAAGGCCTCGGTTTCAGGACCGAGCAGCACTGTCCCCGACTGCATCACGCGGTGAACCGCTTCGAGGAAGTCGGACTCGCTGTGCGAGAGCCGACGGGTGAGGTCGAGGAACGGGATCACGACCTCGCCCGGAAGTGAGCGATGGTCGACGCGATACCGTCAGCGAAGGAGATGTGCGGCGTCCACCCCAGCACGTCGTGAGCCTTGCTGAAGTCCCCCTGGAAGCTCCCGATGTCGATCCGTTCCAGTTCGTCTGGCCAGGCGACGCACCCCACCTCGCTATCCGTGCCTGCAGCAGCAACGGTGAGTCGAGCGATCTCCGCCAGGGTCAGGACCTCGGTGTGGCCCAGGTTGAACACCTCGCCGAATGTGCGGAGCCGGGTGGCCGCGCGCAGGAGCGCGTCGCAGACGTCGTCGACGTGCAGGCAGTCGCGTCGTTGCGAGCCGTCACCGAACAACGAGATCGGCTCACCGACCAGTGCCTGGCGAACGAACACCGGCAGGAACCCGAGCCCCTCGCGCCCGAGGTGCTGGTTGGGTCCGTACACGTTCGTGAGCCGCAGCGACGTTGCGCGGAGGTCGTAGGCGTTGGAGTACACGAGGTGGAGCTGCTCGCAGGCCAGCTTGTTCACGCCGTTGACGTCGACGGGAGCCGT
Organism: Ilumatobacteraceae bacterium; assembly: GCA_041745835.1. GTDB lineage: Bacteria > Actinomycetota > Acidimicrobiia > Acidimicrobiales > Ilumatobacteraceae > Sva-07. The sequence goes on from JBGTIA010000009.1 coordinate 2,567, forward strand.
CGGGTGATGTTCGTCCACCGGCAGGTACTGGGGCCGTCCGTACACCTGGCGAGTCGAGGTCTGCACGACCGTGCACGCCGGTGCGACGCGCCGCAGCGTCTCGAGGAACTGCAGGTGGCTGCGAACGTTGAGGTCGAGGTCGCGCAACGGATCGATCATCGAGTCGATGTGGCTGACCTGACCGGCCACGTTGAACACCACGTCACTGCGCTCGACGACATCCGCAACCGCTGGGTCGCCGATGTCGGCGATCATGACCTCGGTCGTCGAGTCCACGTTGGTCGGTGATCCGCCGTGCTCGGGCACCAGCGCATCGATGACGGAGACGTCAGCGCCCAGCGCGACGAGGTGGTGGACCAGGTTCGACCCGATGAATCCCAGGCCGCCGGTGACGACACAGCGCGCTCCCACCAACGCGTCGGCAACGTGGGCACCGGGGTCGATCATCGATTCGGCAATCTACGGTCTCGGGGTGGCCGTTCCGCGTTCAGAGAACCCAGGACCGGACGACCACGAGGCGTGCGAGCGCAACGAGCGCGAACGCGCCAGCGGCGAGACACAGGATCCGAACCCATGGGCGTCGACGTGACAGAACGTCGGCGGTGGCGAACGCCATGGGGAACGCCAGAACGGAGTACCGCGCCAGGCCGATCACTCCGAGCGCCAGCGGTGGCACCATGGTAAGCACCACGATCAGGCCCCAGGCCGGAGGTTGGCTGCGAAACCGCATGAGATAGGGGATGACGAAGACGACGAACGCCACAACGTGGAACACGGCGAGCGGCTGATACAGCGGATCGGTGACGAAGTCCACCAGGTTCATCTCGTCCCAACCGGCTTTGGCAGTCCAGAAGACCAACGGGTCGCCCGTCGCCCAGTGCAGATAGGCCATCCACCCGACCAGCACAGCGGTCGAGGGGGCGACGAGCGCCACGATCTGGCGTACCGACGCGCGCATGCCGAACGCCACGACGACGATGGCTGCCATCGCGATGATCCCGTTCGGACGGCTGGCGGTGGCCACGGCGGCGAGCATGCCGGCCAACCACCAGTGGCGGTGCCCGACGACGACCAACGCCCAGATGAGACCGGCCAGGTAGAACGAATCCGAGTACCCGAGAATCATGCTGAGTCCGCCGGGCGCCAGCGCCATCACCCATGGCGCGAGGTCTGCCGCCCGGGCGTCGAGATGGCGCAGGGCGAGCTGCCG
>JBGTIA010000010.1:0-2952 GCA_041745835.1 Ilumatobacteraceae bacterium
GGCTTCACACCGGTGCCGGGTGACGAACTGATCACCGCGCGGGGACGGGCGTACGAATTCTCGTGCGGCCAACGAGGCGGCTCGGGCTGCCCCGTGCGCTGACCTCAGGACGCCGGGAACCGCACGATCGGCGGAGCACCATCCGACTGCGTCATGCCTGGTGGATGCGGTCGGGATGGGGAGATTCGAACTCCCGGCCTCCTGCTCCCAAATCTGGATCTGGGGAGTTTCGGTCATTGCCGTTCCGTACCGGTCTTCGCCGATTTCTTGTGGTCTCGCTGGGGTGATGGCCGGATGAAGCAAGACAGCCCGGATCGGACGGCACGGCCCGGTGCAAACCGGATTGATACATCAGCGATACATCGTCGAACCGACGAGGCGCGACATTATGCGTCGGCTCAGATCGCCAGTGACCTCAAACAGTACGCCGGTACGCGAGTGCTAACGGTTCCGCGACCATCGCGCAAAGTGTGCGGCAGTACCTGGAGGTCAGCCTCCCTCATTCAAGACCAGGGCCATCACGTGGTGCCTTGTTCGGTTGTAGTCAGGGTCGCAGCTGGCCATTGTCGTCGTAGGAACTGTCTACTCGTCGGCGTAATGGGCCGTTCACCCTCCAGCAGAAGAAGTGAATGCCGAAGGTGACGAGGGCGGCGAGACACCGCAACTGCTGCAGGCAGTGTGAGGCCGAGCGCCCAGAAAGCAACGACCATTGAGACAGTCAACCCAGCGACGGCCGTGTGCTCCATTGTGAATCGAGTAGTTGCGCCGTACCGCTACGGGAGCTTGCGCTCGTGGCGGCTCACGTGACCCACAGTACGTCTGTACTGCAATCTCGACCGTCGGACATCACTCGAGCGCCAAGCGAGTGGCCAGTCTGGGTGACGCTCGAATCGGCAAAGACCTGAGGGGCTGACGATGGTCGGTAGTGTCCGTTTGTGCTCGGGTGGCGTCTGATCGTGAGTCGTGACGAGCGTGGACATGAGAAGCCGCGAGCGCAAGATTCCGAGGCCGCGGCGTAGCCCGGTCGTGTTCTTGGTCAACGTCTACTGCCCGCTGACGGTGCTCGGATTGCTGCTCACTGGTCTGGCGACCGCGAACCGCGCTGTTGCCCCGGGTTTGTGGGGTGTGATCCTGTCGAGCGTCGCCTTGGTCGGCCTCTTCGCCAATCTCCGCGTGTCGAGTGGAACGCTCATCATGCGGCGCCGTCTGACAATCGCGTGGCGGCGGCTCGCGCTCTCCGAAATCCCGTACGCCCGCGTTGACCACCCGTGGATTGATTGGGGTGCTCCGGGTGGGTTGAGCGGCGTGACACTCGTGTTGAAGTCCGGCGAGCAGGTTCCGGTCTTGGAGTCGGGCACGAGAAGCCTTGACCATGCGGAACACTGGCTTCGCTACATCGACCAAGTACTCGAGCAGTGAAGCGATCCTTCGTACACCACCCAGGGCAGGATCTCGCTCGCCGCTCAGCAAGTACTGGTCGTTGGGGTCGTCAGGGAACCGTAAGCCACAACTGCGACCGCGCGGGAGCGTGATTTCGCTGTGAGCGATTCGGGCCAGCGAGAGTCAGCGTGGCAGCTGCGTGTGCTTCAGATGCCCGTCATCGGAGCTGTTGCGTCGGTGCTGGTCCTGTCGGCGCAGTTCATCAGCGGACCATTCAGACACAGCAGGGACGGAGAACCGACCACCGGTCCGATCGGCCCGCCACCAAAGAGGACTCGGCGTAAACAGCCTGCCATCGACGGCGATCACCGGTACCAGGCGGTGGTGATGGACGACCACGACTCGAGTGCGACGACGTCTGGCGGCGGCAACGTCATGGTGTGGATTCCAGTGCTGTTGATGGTGGCCGGAGGCTTCTCCGTCGTGTCCGGCGTTGCGGGTCTGGTGTCGGACGACTGCCAAACGATCTCGGCGGAGAATCGCACGACAGTCTGTTACCAGTCGGACGAAGGACAGTTCTCGGGGACGTCGTACTCGATCTTCATGATCGTCGTCGGAGTGGGGTTTCTCGCATTCGCCGCGGCGCTACTCGTCGCCGGCATTCGAGACCGCAAGCGTGGCTAACACCGACCTGCGTGGAGCGCCGGCGGGTCCGGTGAGCGCGCCACGTCCCAATGCATCGCCAGCCCGGTCGAGGCGACCGCAGTCCGTTCCGCAAACCAGACCGAGACAGCCTCCGAACGGCCACTCGACAACCGGCACCCACAACGCAGGTCGCTCGGTGCAACACGCGCCCATAGAGCCCAAGCAGCGCAACCCGATATTCGCTTCGCTCAAGGGGCGTCTGGCGAAGGCGCAACCGTGGGCCCACAATGGTTGGCATGAGCGTCGTTCGCCTTGATCATGTGCAGTTGGCGATGCCTGCCGGACTCGAGTCCGAGGCCGTCGCCTTCTACGAGGGAGTGCTCGGCATCCCTCATGTTCCGAAACCCGATCACCTTGCCGTTCGCGGTGGATGCTGGTTCGAAGACGGAGACCTGAAGGTTCATCTCGGTGTCGATGCGAGCTTCCGACCAGCGACCAAGGCGCACCCGGCCTTCATTGTCGACGATGTGCGCGCTCTGGCTGCCGCTGTCGCCGCGGCCGGCTTCGCAGTCAACGACGACGAGCCGCTCGAGGGGTTCGACCGCGTCTACGTGACGGATCCGTTCGGCAACCGCGTCGAACTCATGCAGACGACCGCATAGTCGATCGCCGGGTTCACAGTGAGGCGAGTTCGGCAGGAAGGTGAGATTCATGGGTACAACCCGTATCGGCCGCTTCTGGTCGGTTTTTCCAGCGTGCCGCGTGGGAGCCGGTGCCGACACAGCTCAGCGTCACTGCCACCTGACCTCGCGAGTGCCCTACCGACGGGTCCGAACCGTTTCGCAGAGCGCGGTCATGCGCCGCCGAGTTGCCGGTCAAACGTCCCACACTTCGCATGATGTGTGGGGTGCTCAGCGGAGCCTGGCG
>JBGTIA010000011.1:0-1729 GCA_041745835.1 Ilumatobacteraceae bacterium
CGGCGCCTTCGAGAACGGGCGCTTGCACGACGGCCGAGTCGCGCTGCGCATTCGTGCGGGTCTTGCGTTCGGCTCGCCGATCAGTCGCAGCGACGGTGACCTGTTCGGCATGACGGTGATCGAGGCCGGCCGCCTGTGCGACGCCGCGAGCCCTGGCACTGCACTCGCTTCCGCGTCGGTGGCCGCAGCATCGGCGCGTCCACTCGCCTTCCACGCTCGGCTGGACCTGAAGGGCTTCGACGTCGCGGTCGAGGCCTACTCCGTCGAATCCGTTCACTGAGCTCCGCAACTGAACTGCCGATGGCGGGATTCGCAGCCGCTGACCCCTCCATCCCTTCCGACGCCCGGCGCACCACTCGGACTGCCGACCACAAAGACCACGCCCGGCCGACTACCTCGACCTCTTGGACGACCGGCACCGCAAACCGCAGACGCTGAGCCAACGCGCCGGTCGAACCACGCACTTCAGCACACATAATCACGCTCGAGGCAGGAACGTCACCGACCGAATCAGGCCCAAGCGTGGCGCCGCACTTTCAGGCTCTCCTGCTGTTTCCGTGGGTCATGCAGCGGTCATTCGGCCTGGGAGTGGAGGGCAGTAGCCGCCTCGATCGAGTAGGCAGAGCGCGATGAGGTTGTCGGTGTTGCGGAACCCGTAGGCGTCGACGCGCCCCTGACGGATTCAGCGGCGCTCTGCCTGCGCTTGTCCTCGGCGGCGAGGGCAGCATCACCGTGGACATCGCAGTAACCGAACCGACCGGGGCGATGCGGCGCTGCACCGGGCCCTCGAAACGTGGCGCCACGTCGTCAGCCGCCATTGGACTTCGCGGTCGCAGTGTGCGCATGCTGGCTCGACCCTCGCCCTTGCCGGCAATCGCGTGGGTCAGGTAGTCCGGCGGGGCCCCGAATCAACGCCGAGGCATTCGAATCGTGAGTTGCCAGCTCTCAGGTGTCGAGCAAACGGTGCCGATCATGTTCTTCGTATGTCCAGATCCTCCTGGTTGGCGCTCGGGCTGGCGGTGCCAGTTGCGGCGTGCAACCCGTTCGCCTCAAGTGAGGCCGAACCTGAGGTATGCCCAGAGCAGGAGCGGGAGGTGCTCGTCGCCGAAGAGTTGGCCGAGGACTCTCCGTCGACGCCGTTCACGGCACACGCTGGCGTCGATGTCTGGGTCGGTCTCCTCGCTGACTCCGACTACTCGACATCGGCGCTGTTCTCACAGGTCGCCGGGCTCTACGTCCACAGCGAGGGAGATGCGGTGGCGTACACCCGCGACGATCTCGACTTCGTCGTGACCGACGATCCCTCTGTCGACTTCGATCGCGAGGGGCAATTCGTACCGTTCGAGTTCGCGCCCGGCACTTATGAGGTCTGGAGTACGGAGACGCCACAGATCGCCGTCGTGGTCTGCCCACCCGCCGACGGCTGACGGCCGGCTGTTCGACGCGATCGCATGGGCGTCGAATCGACGGCCACGCACTCAAAGTGCTGTGGCACGTGGAAGTCGTCGATGGCGACGTGTGCGCGTTGGCCGTGGAGGAACCCGATCGGATCGGTCGCGGCGGCAGCGCGCGACGTCAGTGTCGCACCAACTTTGTGAGGCGTCAGCCAACTGTGCGAAGACCAACCCTGATCGCGCACATGCGGGACCGTTCAGGTGGCGGGGACGAACCCGGTGACGTCGACGATGAGGTCGGTGGCCTGGTCGCTGAACACGCAGATCTTGCCGCC
>JBGTIA010000012.1:0-3936 GCA_041745835.1 Ilumatobacteraceae bacterium
TGGCGAACCACGCAGTGTCGGTGGCACGCAGGATCGCCCGGCTCACCGCAGACGTCGGCAAGCGGGTGCGGGATCAATCGGCCGCCACCCGCTTCGCCCTCGGCGCCTGACGACAGAACTCGACCGCCGCACGTCGTAGCCTCGGTCGACGATGACCGCGCACCCCGACGACGCGCACCCCGACGACATTGCGCACGCTGACGGCGACGCTGCACCGGCCCAGCGCGTCGACGAGCTCCGCGCCCAGGTCGCGTATCACAACGAGCGCTACCACACGCTCGACGACCCCGAGATCAGTGACGCCGACTTCGACTCGCTCGTTCGCGAGCTCCGCCGGCTCGAAGCCGACCATCCCGACCTCGCTGCCGACGATTCGCCGACCAGCCTGGTCGGCTCGGCGATCAGCACCGCATTCGCGCCGGTCACGCATCGTGTGCCGATGATGAGTCTCGACAACGCCATGAACGCCGGCGAGCTGGGCGCCTGGGCAGACCGGGTCGTCAAGGGCCTCGACGGCGCTGTGCCGACCTTCGTCTGCGAGTTGAAGTTCGATGGCCTTGCGATCAGTCTGCGGTACGAACAGGGACGGTTCGTGCAGGCGGCGACACGCGGTGACGGACGGGTGGGGGAGGACGTCACCGCCAATGTCGCCACGATCGACGATGTTCCCGACCGGCTTCCCGCCGGCGCGCCCGAGGTGGTCGAGGTTCGTGGCGAGGTGTACATGACCCGCTCGAGCTTCGAGCTGCTCAACGAGCGAGCCGGTGCAGCGGGGGACAAAACCTTCGTCAACCCCCGTAACTCCGCAGCGGGGAGCCTGCGACAGAAGGACCCGGCGGTCACCGCGAGCCGGAACCTGTCGTTCTTCAGCTACCAGCTCGGCGAGGTGGTCGGAGGTCCAGAGTTCACGAGTCACGTGGCGATGCTCGAATTCGCCGCAGGCCTGGGCTTCGCCGTCGACGGCCACGTCCGGACCTTCACCGGCATCGACGAGGTGGCCGCCCACTGTCTGCACTGGCAGGACCACCGCCACGACCTCGACTACGAGATCGACGGGGTCGTCATCAAGCTCGACGACATGGCCCAGCGCGAGCGCCTCGGTGTCACCTCGCGGGCGCCACGATGGGCGATCGCCTACAAGTTCCCACCGGAGGAACGCACCACGTTGCTGCGCGACATCATGGTGTCGGTCGGTCGCACCGGACGCGCGACACCGTTCGCCGTGCTCGAGCCCGTGTTCGTCGGAGGGTCGACCGTCGGCATGGCGACGTTGCACAACCAGGACCAGGTGGCCGTCAAGGACGTTCGCCCCGGTGACACGGTCGTGGTCCGCAAGGCCGGCGACGTCATCCCCGAGGTGGTCGGTCCGGTGCTGTCGTTGCGGCCGAAGCGGAGCAGGCCCTGGGTGTTCCCGACGAACTGCCCGCGTTGCGGCAACCCGCTCGTGCGGCCCGAGAGTGAGGCCGACACGCGCTGCGTTGCCCCCGACTGTCCGGCACAGCGCGACCAGAAGATCGCGTACTTCGCGTCGCGCGGTGGGATGGACATCGAGGGCCTGGGGGAGCAGATGGTCGAGAAACTGACTGCCGCCGGTCTCGTGCGAGATCCTGCGGATCTGTATTCGCTCACTGTTGAACAGCTGGTCGAACTCGATCGTGTGGGGCCGACGAGCGCTCAGAACCTGGTGGCCGAGATCGAGAAGTCGAAGCAACGTCCGCTCCCGAAACTGCTCACCGCACTCGGAGTCCGCCACCTCGGGCCTGCCGCATCGCTCGACCTGACGAACGAGTTCCACACGCTGGACGCCATCATGTCGAAGTCGGTCGACGAGTTGGCTGCGGTCGAAGGAGTCGGCGCCGTGATCGCGACGACGATCGTCAGCTGGTTCGGCCAGGAGACGAACCGCGCCTACGTCGACCGCCTGCGTGCAGCCGGGGTCAACTTCGGCGACCCTGCGGCAGCAGAAGCCGCTGCAGCCGTGCGTGCTGCGACGCCCCAGACCCTGGAGGCCAAGACCGTGGTGGTGACGGGCACGCTTGCCGGCTACACCCGGGAGGAAGCCGAGGAGGCAATCACCTCACGCGGCGGAAAGAGCCCGGGCAGCGTGAGCAAGAAGACGTTCGCTCTGGTGGTCGGAGATTCCCCAGGAGCGAGCAAGCTCACGAAGGCGGAGTCGCTCGGCGTGCCGATCCTCGACCAGGCCGGCTTCGAGCACGTGCTCGCCACCGGCGAACTTCCCGAGCCCGCTGAATAGAAGCGAACTTGGTTCCGTGAGACCCGGGCGCGGGGAATCGCGTCAGATGACGTTGAACTCCCAGCGGTAGCTGAGCGCCTGTTCGGGACCGTCCTCGATGCGCCAGTAGATCACCCGGGCCTCGTGGATGCCCTCGGAGAACGACTCGATGAGCGCACCTTCGACCGGCTGGAACGAGATCACGGCGTTGCCCGGATCGAACACCGCTGTGGTCGGGAGGTCGACCTGCTGGCCCGGCGCCGGCTGCTCGAACGGGTCGACGTCGGACTGGCCGATGACGGTGGTCGGCAGCTCGATGCCGTCGATGACCAGACGTGCCTCGTAGCCCGGGAGGAGGTCGACGACGACGCGTTCCTGCTGCAGCACCTGCACTGCGTTCTCGACCGGCTGGATCGACTCGATCGCCTCCGGGCGGTCGATGCCGTCGTTGCCGGTCAGCGCCGTCGTCATCGCGAAGACCACCAGGATCAGGCCGACGGCGATGACCAGGCTGGCGATGAGCAGCCCCCGGTCGACCCGACGCTTCGGGCGCTCGACCGGTGCGTCGGACCCGGCGCGAGCATCGTGGTCGTCGTGGTGCGCGTCGTCGGACGATGGAACCAGGTCGGCGACGGTGTCGGCGTGGTGGTCGGTCACGCATCCATGATGCCTGCCCTCCACGCCACTTGCTCAGCCGATAGCGTTTCGCCCGCCGTGGAACCTGACACACCCGACCCGACGCCCACCGGGGTGAGCACTCTGGCCGGGCGCGTCCTGAACGATCGATACCGGATCGACAACGTCGTGAACGCCGGTGCCAACACGGTGATCGTCGAAGCGATCGACACCGGAGCCGACCGGCCCGTCACCGTCAAGATCGTGCGGCCCGAACTGGCGGTGACCACGGCGTTCCGGCAGGCCTTCCGTCGGCAGGTCGAGGTCGCGATCTCCCTCAGCCACCCGAACATCGCGTCGGTGCTCGACTGGGGTGAAACCGAGCTCGACGGAGAGTCCACGCTGTACTGGGTGGTCGAGTACCTGGGCGGCGGCAGCCTTCGGGATCTGTTCGACCGCGGGCGAGTACTCGCACCATCGCAGGCGCTGGTGGTTGGCCTCGAGGCGTGTCGTGCGCTCGAAGCGGCCCATGGGCGTGGCGTGCTCCACACCGAGATCACCCCGTCCAAGCTCGTGTTCGGCGAGGATGGCCGGCTCCGGATCACCGACTTCGCAATGGCACAACTGCTCGGTGCCGAGGCATGGCAGGAGCCAGCGACCGTGGCCACCCACGTGGCGCGGTATTCGTCACCCGAGCAGGCGCTGGGTCTCGACGTGGATGCGAAGACCGACGTGTACGCCCTCTCCTTGTGTCTGATCGAGTCGATCACCGGCAAGGTGCCGTTCGCCGGCGACTCCACCGTCTCCACGCTCGCCGCCCGGGTGGGCAAGTTGATGCCGGTGACCGCCGACATGGGCTCGCTGGCGTCGGTGCTCGAACGAGGTGGTCGCCCGGACTCCGAAGACCGATGGACCGCCCCGGAGTTCGCCAAGGCCCTCGTCGCTTCAGCCGAGGCGCTCCCGCGACCCGAGCCGATTCCGGTGCTCGCCACGAGCCTGTTCGCCGCGTCGCTGGCGAGTCGCGTCCACTCGGCGCCGTCTGCGCCGTCGCCGTCACTGCCTGCCGACCCCGCCGACATCGACGATGC
>JBGTIA010000013.1:0-8910 GCA_041745835.1 Ilumatobacteraceae bacterium
CTCGCCGGGCGACGACACGGCGACGGCCCTGTCGCCGTTGTGGGACGACTTCGGCTCGATCGGGTGTCCGGTCAGCTTGGTGCGCGGTTCGTTGTCGCCGGTGGTCGACGACGACGACGTCGCCGAGGCACGGCGCCGCCAACCAGATCTCGTGGTCCACGTGGTCGACGGGGCGGGCCACAGCGTGCAGGGCGACCGCCCCGTCGAACTGGCGGCGATCCTCGCATCGATCGCGTAGCGGTTCGCTCGCGAGTCCTCGCCGTGCGCGGGTCAGTTCATCGTCAGAGCCGCGCCAGGCACGCATCGGTGCCCTCGATCACGCCGGTGCGGAACGCATCGATCTTCTCGAAGGCACTGCCGATCACGTTGTCGCCGATGCTGGTGTCGCCGACGCGCAGCACGGTCTGGATCGCCTCGTCGAGGTCGCCGGCCGAGATGCGCACCGAGTCGCGAGTGGCCAACCGTGGCTGCGGCAACGCGAAGTCGACCGGCGTGACCGTCTTGACCCAGCCTCCGGTGAGACAGTCGTTCAGCAACGCTCGGGACTCACCGGTGAGGTCCGAGCCGAGCGCTTCCTGGACCGCTTCGCTCCATGCGATCCCGAGGACGTAGCCGACTGCGAAGTCGCCCAGCGACTGGTACAACTCGAGCGCAGCGGGTTCGTTGAAGAACACCTCGCCGGTCGACGTGCACAGCGCCGCGCCGAACGTCAGGTCGCCGCGCAGATCGTCGCACGAGACGTCGTTGGCCGATCTCACCACGACGATGCTCAGGCGGCCGAGCCCGGCGATGTCGAGTTCCTCGTCCCAGTAGCGGTTCAGATCCTCGGGAAGGAACCCGACCAGGTCGTTCTCGCCGTAGCCGAATGCAGCGTCGCCACCGGTGCTGAAGTCGCCCTGGGTGAACTCGTTGGGCATGAGGGGGAGCGGCTCGTCGAGCAGTTCGGCGCAGCGTTCCGGTCCTTGGTTGAACCCCACCTGGAAGGCGCCGACCCGGTCGAATCCCGAACCGTGGCCGCCGGCCACGAACTGGTTGGTTCCGACCGGATCGCTGACCTTGGTCATGGCGATCAATCCGGCGCGGACGTCGCCGTCGCTGAACTTCACCGTTGCCGCTTCGCCGCGAGCGGCACGGCCGGTCCACGCGCCGGCGAAGCAGTCGGCCTGCTGCTCGGTCGTGATCGTCGGCAGGGCCCGATCGAGAGCGCCGATTCGGAGCTGGATGGCGTGTGCGTATTCGTGGGCGAGCACCGTGCCGATCGTCGCCGCGCCGTACTCGCGCGCCAGTTCGGCGAGCAACCCGTCGTTGCCATCGTCGTAGACCATGAAGTCGCCGACCCCGCAGTAGAACGCCACGTACTGCTGGACGTCGGCGTACGTGGTCCGCGGTGCACCGCAGCCGGGAATGTCGTCGGGCCGTTCCGGGTAGGCGGCATAGACGTCGCCCTCGAGCGGCGTGAACGGCCCGCCATAGATCGCCGGATACATCTGGCTCCACCACAGCTCGAGGTCGGTCATGACCGCGAGCAGGAAGTCGTCGTAGGCCCGTGCCGGCTTGTTCGCCCCGAAGTTGATGGAGTTGCGATCGATGTTGCCGCCTCCCGGTGCCGGTACCGAGCTGGTCGACGGTGTCGGATCGTCCAGAGCCAGGTCGTCCGGTGCCGGCTCCGAGGGTGCAGTTGGCGGAGCGGTGATCGTCGGGTTGCCGTCGAGCACTCGGATCGGATCTGCTCGCTCGGTGGTGACCTCGATGCTGCCGGCGCACGCACTGAACGCCACGACGGCGACGGCGACCAGGGCGAGCAGCCGCGGGTGATGCATGGGGCCGATGCTACGTGCCGGCCACCAGCCGCCGGCAGCGGATGCTGTGTCTTCACGGTGTTCTTACGCACGGTGCTGTTCGCCCGACCGGTACCGCACACGATTGCGCTGCGGCCGTCCATTCGGTGGGCTATGACGCTCGGCACAGCGCTGCTACGGTAGCGGCCGCTCGGACCCCGTCGTCCGGGTCGAGGGGGAGGCGTACTGGTGGCACTGCTCGAAGTCGACGAGATCACGGTGACGTTCGGAGGCATCGTCGCGCTCGACGGGTTGTCGTTCCAGATCGCCGAGGGCGAGATCCTCGGGCTGATCGGCCCGAACGGCGCCGGCAAGACCACGATGTTCAACGTCGTGAGTCGGATCTACGACCCGACTCGTGGTCGTCTCCACTTCGACGGGCAGGACCTGCTCGCAGTCAGCCCGCATCGCGTCGCCGGCTTCGGCATCGCTCGAACGTTCCAGAACCTCGCCCTGTTCCCGACGATGAGCCTGCTGCAGAACACGATGACCGGCGCTCATCATCTCGGCAAGGTCGGCTTCGTTCGTTCGATGACCCGTGTCGGCGCCGCTCGCGAGGAGAAGGCGATGGCCGCCGATGCCTTCCAGATCCTGCACTCGCTCGATCTGCACGAACTGGCGTTCCGTCCGGCTGCCGGGCTGCCGTTCGGCACGTTGAAGCGACTCGAGCTGGCCCGAGCGCTCGCTGCACATCCCAAACTGCTGCTGCTCGACGAACCCGCTGCCGGCCTGACCCACCACGAGGTCGACGAACTGGCTGCGACGATTCGGCGGATCCGCGACGAGTACGGGCTCACCGTGCTGCTCGTCGAGCACCACATGGGCATGGTCATGGGCATCTCCGACCGGGTCGTGGCCATGGAGTTCGGCCGCAAGATCTCGGAGGGGACGCCGTCCGAGGTGCAGCGCGATCCCCGCGTGATCGAGGCCTACCTGGGGACGCCGGCATGAGCGGCGACACGCTGCTGAGCGTCGCCGGCCTGTCTGCGGGCTACGGCCCGATCCAGGTGCTCCACCAACTCGACTTCAACGTGGCCGAGGGGGAGATCGTGGTGATTCTCGGAGCCAACGGCGCCGGCAAGACCACCACCATGCGCGCCATCTCGGGCATGATCGCCCGCAAGGGCACCGTCGAGTTCGCCGGCAAGGACATCAGCAGTGCGAAACCTGACGCGATCCTGCGCGACGGCATCTCGCAGGTTCCCCAGGGTCGGGGCACCTTCACGGACCTCTCCGTCGACGACAACCTCCGGGCGGGCGGCTACACCGTGAAGGGATCGATCGACGACGACCTCGAGCGCTGGTACGCGCAGTTCCCGCGGCTCGGCGAGCGTCGAGACCAGAAGGCGGGCTCGCTGTCGGGTGGCGAGCAGCAGATGCTGGCGGTCGCCCGGGCGATGATGCCCCGACCCAAGCTGCTGCTGTGCGACGAGCCCAGCCTCGGCCTCGCGCCGATGATCACCCAGGAACTGTTCCGGGTGCTCGGAACCCTGCGTGACGAACACGGCATGTCGCTGCTGATCGTCGAGCAGAACGCAGGGATGGCGCTGAAGCTGGCCGACCGTGCCTACGTGCTCGAGACGGGCAACATCGTGGCCACCGGGACGGGTGAGGAACTCCTCGCCGACGACACCATCAGAGAGGCGTACCTGGGGGTGGTGAGCTGATGTCGCTGTTTCTCGAACGCATGGTCAACGGGCTCGCCGACGGCTCGATTTACGCGCTGCTGGCGCTCGCGCTCGTGGTCGTGTTCCGCTCGACCGGCCAGCTCAACTTCGCCCAGGGCGAGATCGGCACCATGGGCGCCTTCTTCGTGTCGACGCTGACGCTGTCCGGGCTGCCGGTGTGGCTCTCCATCGTGCTCGCGATGGTCCTGGGATTCATGGTGGCGGCAGGTGTCGAGCGAGTCGTGGTCAGGCCGATCGAACACCGTAATCCCAGCGCCGTCATCGTTGCGCTGATCGGTGTGTTCCTCGCGGTGAACCAGCTCAACGCCATGATCTGGGGCGTCGACGCTCGTCGCCTGCCGAGTGTGTTCCCCACGGGCGCCGACGACTTCGTCACGGTGTTGGACACGCCGCTGCGCATCTCGCGCCTCGGCGTGATCGGTGTGTTGATCGTGCTGCTCGTCCTGCTCTGGTTGCTGTTCACCAAGACCAAGATCGGACTCGCCATGCGGGCGGTGGCCAACAACCAGGAGTCGTCGAATCTCGTCGGCATCCGGGTCGGAACCGTGCTGTTGTTGGGCTGGGGCCTGGCAGGCTCCATCGGTGTGCTCGCCGCCGCAATGCTCGCTCCGTCGGCCGGTCTCAGCGGCACCTTGATGCTCAGCCCGTTCCTGCTGGCGTCGGTCGCCGCCGTGCTCGGCGGGCTCGACTCGCCGATCGGGGCGGTCGTCGGAGGTCTGGTCATCGGTGTCACCGAAGCGGTGATCGTCGGCTACGTCGACTTCCTCGGCGCCGACATGTTGATGCCGGTGATGCTCGTGATCCTCCTGGTGGTCCTGCTGTTCCGGCCGTCCGGCCTGTTCGGCTCCGAGCGAGTGGAGCGTGTGTGATGGATCTGCCACGTCGCTACATGCGAGGGAGCTGGCAGAACTGGCTCGGTCGAGCTCTGCTGTTCGGCGTCGTCGGGTTGTTCATGTTCCGGGCGGTCAGCGAGTGGAGCCGGTCGGGGCTCGGCCTGCTCACCGACGCACTGATCATTGCCATCGCCGTGACCGGACTGAACCTGATCACCGGGTACACCGGCCAGCTGTCACTCGGCCACGCAGGGTTCTTCGCAATCGGCGCCTACGTGTCGGCGATGCTCGTGACCGGCAAGGTGTGGACGCCGTTCATCGACGGGAACATCTGGACGCCGGGGTGGACGCTTCCGGCGGCTGCTGTGGTGTGTTTCCTGATCGGCATGGTGGTCGGTGTGCCGGCCCTTCGCCTCAAGGGGATCTACCTCGCGCTCGTCACGCTGGTGTTCACCGAAGCGGTCCGAGCCTTCTTCAAGTACGACAAGTTCGAGGGCGTCACGGGCGGTGCCACCGGCATCAAGGGGTTCAACTACCTGCCGCCTGCGTGGACGGGACTCGACGGTCGAGCAGACCTCGTCACATGGTTCTTCTGGCTGTCGCTCGCGATCTTGATCCTCGTGTCGATCCTGGCGGCCGGACTGATCCGCAGTCGCGTCGGGCGAGCCATGGTTGCCGTGCGCGACAACGAGACCGCCGCTGCGGTGATGGGTGTCAATCTGTTCACCATCAAGACGGTCGTGTTCGGGCTGTCCGGTGCCATCGCTGGTGTCGCCGGTTCGCTCTACGGCCTCAAGCTCACCCTCGTCGAAGCCGACGTGCCGATCTTCGGGTTGTTCGGCTCGGTCACGCTCCTCGTCGCCATGGTCGTGGGTGGAGCCGCTCAGAACTGGGGACCGTTCGTCGGCGCCATGTTCTATGTCTTCGTCAACGACTTCGCCCGGAGTGTGGGCGAAGACCCGTCGGGCAGCCTCCTGCTCGGCTGGTTGGTCGACGATGGAACGACGCTCAACGGCCTGGGTGGCGTCGTCTTCGGCGTGTTGCTGATCCTGTTCGCCCGATTCGTGCCGTTCGGCGCCGTGGGCACCATGCGCAAGTGGAGGGCCAAGGTGGTCCAGGTCGTGCCACGCGTGCCGCTGGCAGCGATGGCAGGCGCCGCCGAAATCCCCGCCGACTCTGCCTCGATGGCGAAGAACACCGATGGCGACGCGATACCAGGGAACAACGACTCTGGGCCGTCTGAGCTTCCCCGGGCTAGCGTGGAGGGCGCCGACCCGTCTGTCGTTCGCGACGACGAGTCCGCACCGTGAACACAACCCCACCACCCACCCAACAGAGGGGGAACTCTGATGATGGTCAAGACCAAGAAGCTGATGGCGCTCGCCGCCGTCGGTGCGCTCACACTCGCCGCCTGCGGCAGCGACGACGACACCGCTGACACAGGGGACAACACCCCTGTCGAGACCGATGCGCCCGACGCCACCGACGCGCCCGATACCACGGATGCACCCGACGGCACCGACGCAACCGAACCGACCGACACCTCGGACTCCACTGCCCCCGAGACCACCGAGGGTGGAGCCACGGGCGCCGAGTTCGTCATCGACACCGAGGTCTGTGACGACCCCGATGCGGCAACCGCACCGATCGAGGGGCCCCTCAAGATCGGGACGTCGATTCCGCTCTCCGGTGGACCGGCGGTGCTCTTCGCGCCGTTCGGCGCCGGTCAGCAGACGTACGTCGACTGGTACAACGAAACGAACGGCGGTTTGAACGGCGAGCCGGTCGAACTCGTCATCAAGGACGACCAGTACACCGCCGACCTCACCAAGGCCAACGTCGATGAACTGGTCTTCGACGACGAGGTCACGTTGCTGTCGGGCATCATCGGCTCGCCCAACAACCTGACCGTGCAGCCCGACCTGAACGCACAGTGCATCCCGCAACTGTGGGGCGCCACCGGTGCGTCCGACTGGGGCAACATCGAGGAGTACCCGTGGACCTCAGGTCTGCTCGTGCCGTACGCGATCGAGTCGCGGGTGTGGGCCGAGTTCATCGCTGCCGAGGGTGGCACGACCGCTGCGCTGTTCTACGTGAACAACGAGTTCGGACAGGCCTACGCCGAGAACTTCGACGAGCTCGCCGCCGAGAACGGCCTCGAGATCGTGGCTGAAGAGGTCATCGATCCGGCCGACTCGGGTGCACCGAGCGGTCAGATGACCAACCTCGTGCAGGCGAACCCGGACGCGATCCTCGCGGTCCCGCTGGGTGCGCAGTGCTCCGCGTTCATGACCGAACTCGGCAACGCAAAGGCGGCCAACCCGGACTTCAACCCGAAGGTCTATGTCACGGCCACCTGTGCCAACCCGCTGTTCTTCGGCGCACTCGTCGACAACGGTGGCAGCGATGGCGTGTACACCTCCAGCAACGCCAAGTTCGTCACCAGCGACGAGTACGCCGACGATGAAGACGTGCAGCTCTTCCTCGAGGCGATGGCCACCTACGCCCCCGACACCAACGCCGGCGACCAGTCGGCCCTGGCGGGGTGGTTGTCGATGGAACTGGCAATCCACGCCGCCGAGCAGGCGATCGAGGCTGGCGACTACAGCCGTGCCGGCATCATGAACGCCGTTCGCAACATCGAGTACGTGCCTGGTCTCCTCATCGAGGGTCTCTCGGGACAGATGAACGCCGGCGATGCGTTCTACCCTGAGGGCACGCAGCTGGTGCTGTGGGACGACGCCGCCGAGGTGTTTTCTCCGGCAGGCGATGTCGTCGACTTCAACGGCTCGCTGGGCGTCTACACGCCCTGAGCACCGTAACCAGCGGCTTCGGCCGCTGATCTGCCGGCGCCCGCCGATTCGGAGTCAGCTCCGGGTCGGCGGGCGTTGTCGCGTTCGGGATCGGACGCCCGTTTCCTGCGAGCGCTCGCTGGTTCGCTCAGGCGCCGTCTGGGCGGCGGGCGACGTTGACTTCGTATTCGCTCGAACTGGTGATTTCGATCTCGAACTCCCAGACGTCGCCGTTGCTGTCTGTCGCTGTGCACGGGAACGTCGTGCCGACCTCCTGGTTCACCGGGTCGGCACAGCTCGCCGAGGTGAAGGTGGCGTCGGAGTCCGGGAACAGCGCTTCTCGGAGGTCGTCGTCCCCCTCGATGAACGTCTCGGCATCGTCACGGAAGTCGGCCGTCGTCGTGAAGCAACCGGCCAGACCGGTTGCGAGCACGGCGATCGTCGCAACGGCGACCAGTGGCCTGTTGGACGGACGGTGGCGACGACGCATGCCCGGACGGTAGCGCGCTGCCGGTCGAGCTCGGTCGCACGGCTCCGATCTGTCCCGGGCGCCCACCCGCCGGGTCACGCGACGGGCTCGGGAACCGGTGGTCGGC
This sequence comes from Ilumatobacteraceae bacterium, assembly GCA_041745835.1. Classification (GTDB taxonomy): domain Bacteria; phylum Actinomycetota; class Acidimicrobiia; order Acidimicrobiales; family Ilumatobacteraceae; genus Sva-07. Next base: position 7,748 of record JBGTIA010000013.1, read on the forward strand.
GGTGTGTGGCCACTCGATCCCACATCACCACCACCAGCGCCACCCACACGAAGGCGAACCCGACGAGGCGATCGAGCGGGACAGGCTCGTCGTAGAGCAGCCAACCGAGGCCGAAGTTGATCACCGGCACCAACAGGTTGAGCGGCCCGAGCAGCGTGAACGGAATCGACTGTGCGGCCGCCGCGAACAGCATCAGCGGCACCGCCGTGACCATACCGGTGCCGAGCACGAGAATCCAGTCGACGGTGTCGGCGGTCTGCGCGATGCTGTCTGCCCGCGTGGAGAACGCGACGACGGCCAGGAGTGCCGGCACGAAGAGGACGAACGTTTCGCCGGCGAGGCTGTCGACGGCGCCGAGCGGCACCCGGCGCTTGGTCAGCCCGTACATGCTCCAGCTGCCTGCGATCAGCAGTGCGATCCACGGGGGTCTGCCGTAGGAGAACGTCATGATCACCACGGCGACGGCCGCCAGCGCAAAGGCGACGCGTTGTGCTCTCGTGGGCTCTTCGTGCAGCACGAACACGCCGATGGCCATGATGGCGAGCGGGGCGATGAAGTAGCCGAGCGCAGTCTCGATGACACGGTCGTTGGTCACCGCCCACACGTAACTGCCCCAGTTGACCGTGAGCAGCACCGACGCCATCACCAGCCGACGTGCGGTCGGTCCGTGACCGATCGCGCCGACGATGTTCGGCCACGTCCGACGGACCGTCACGATCACGGCCATCACCACGCCGGCGCAGGTCATCCGCCACGCGATCAACTCGAACGCGTCGAACCCCTGGAGCTGCTTCCAGTAGATGGTCAGCAAGCCCCACGACAGGTACGCCGCTACCCCGAGTTGGACGCCGCGCTGCACGGTGCGGGTGGTTCGGGTCGGCTCCGACATGGCGTCCGTACGGTACGGAGCGGCGGCCGGATCCGCGCAGGCAATTCCGCTGCCGCTCGCACGCCGACGTACGGTGGATCGATGGACGTACGCGTGACCGACGATCCTTCGGACGATGCCGGCCGATGGCTGGCGCGCCGGCTGCGCGATGCGGTCCGCCGCCGGGGGAGTGCCTCGCTCGCCGTCAGCGGCGGCGGCTCGGCACCGCCCATGTTCGACGTGCTGCTCGAATGCGACGTGCCATGGGAGCGCGTCACGGTCTGGCAGGTCGACG
>JBGTIA010000014.1:0-10915 GCA_041745835.1 Ilumatobacteraceae bacterium
GATCGTGCGGAGCGCGTCGACGGTGACGCCGCCGTGAGCGACCACGACGACCACTCCAGCATTGCCACGATCGAGGTCGGCGAGTGCGGCAATGAAGCGGTCCGCTGCGTCGACCGAGGAATCGCCAGCCGCAGGCTGGTAGGAGCGATCATCGGTCGCCCGCTGCCACTCGGTCAAGAACTCATCGAGGCCGATGTTCGAACCGTCATCCCAGTTCATGCGCTCCCGAAGACGGGCGTCCGTCATCAAGTCAAGGCCAAAGGCAGCGGCAATCGGATCAGCCGTCTCCTGCGCCCGTCGGAGCGGGCTGGCAACAATCGCCTCGACCTCGGGGCGGTTCTCGGCCAGCCACATCGCGACGACCGACGCCTGCCGATGCCCTTCATCGGTGAGGCCAGGATCGCCAGCCGACCGGACCTTCTCCCCGTGTTGAACTACGAGTACCTCGACACCCATCCCGGCACGCTACGTCCGCTGACTTCAGCTCGAAGCGCTGGTTCCCCGGTGTGCCCCCGAACGCCGACTGAGCCGCGCTCGCGGTGGGCTGGCCAACCCGACTCCGCACCGGCGTTCGACGCGGATCGCTCAGTCGTCGATCACGCCGTCGATGGCTTGACGGATCAGATCGGCGTGACCGACGTGGCGCGCGTACTCCTCAATCAGGTGAACATAGATCCAGCGCAGACTGTTCTTCTCCTCCCGGTCCTTCATGGCGACCAGATCGTCGAGTTCGGCCTCTGCGTAGATCGCGTCGGCATCGGCAACTTCTCGCCGATACGCCTCGACAGCCTCGGCGAGGGTGGCATCGGCTGGCGCGTGGAAGTCACCGTCGGGGTCCTGGTTGGGGTGCGCCTCGCCGTAGAACAACGGGACGTTGTCGTGGCCGCTGAACAGCCACTTCGCCCAGATCCGCTCGACTTCGGCCATGTGGCGGACCAACCCGAGGATGGACAGGTCGCTCGGCGGGCAAGGGGCGCAGCGCGCGTCGTCGTCGGTAATGCCTTCGGCCTTGCGGATGAAAACCGCCCGGTAGTAGGCGAGGAAGCCTTCAAGCGTTGCCCGCTCACCGGCCGCACTGACGTCGGTGTCGGGCAAGGGCGTCGTCGGCACAGCCATGTGGACACGCTATGCGACCACCGAGTGCTCAGCGCCCGGCAGTCGTGAACCTACGCGACAAGCCCAGGACGGAGTGCCACCAATCGCCGGATGGATGCCGTCGGTGAGCTACACGACCTTCGCGCCGCAGCGCTGCCCTGGCCGACGCGTGGTGTCAGTTGGGGGTTGCGCCCTCGCCAGGAGCGTCACGCCCGAGTAGGCGTGCGTGTTCGATCAGTTCCTCGATCTCTTCTGGGGCGTCCTCGCTGCGGGCGTCGATCTGAGCAGCCTCGCGATCGATGGGATCGACGTGGTCGTCCTCGGGACCTTCGGGATCTCGTTCGTCAGGCATTGGCACTCCTTGTCGGCTGGGTTGGTGATGCAAGTACCCCGCTGCCTGCGATGCCCAACCGGCACCCCGACAGGTCAAGGTCGAGTGGTGCCACCGAACGCCGACTGGGCGACCGTGTGTCAGTGCCCGGGGTCGGTGGTGCCAGCGGGTCGCCGCACCCGCTTAACGCGAGAGACGCGGGCGCGTGGGTGCGGGTTCCGGCCGCTGGGCACAAGCCACAAGGTTCCACCCAGGAGCACCATCGCCATCACAGCGAAGTAGACGGCGAGGTCCCAGGGAGCGTCAACGTCGACGAGACGTCCCGCTGTGCTGGCGGCGACAAGAGCCATGATGCCGAGCAGCGATGCGGCGAGCTTCCAGCTCCGGTTGTATCGACGATGCTCCGACCCGTCCACAACCGCAAGCGTAGATCGAGACTGCAGTCCGACTCGGCCTGAGAATGTCACCGAACGCCGGATCGCTGCGACGACTTGCTGCCGGTAGTTGATTCAAACTGGAGCGAGCTCCGCTGGCCGATGGTCAACATCGACAACCTCGCTGAGGCGAGGATTGAGATTGTCGCTCGCGCAGCCGAGTGAGCTCAGCCCGTCCGCTCCGACGCACAAGATCAATCGTTCCTGCGTGCTCTCCTGCACTCACGTGACATCGCGTCGAGTTCGCCCTCGAGCAACACGACACGGAGAAGCTGGTCTCAGCTCTCGATGAGGATCACCAGGGTGTCTTGACGCACACCATCGTGCTGCATCGCTGCGGCGCCTTCGTCGCTCTCCATGACAGCCTGGAAGGCGTCCATGTCCGAAACGTCCATGCTCAGGCCCACCCGGTTGGGGTTTTGCGGGTCCACATAGGTCACGATGTTGGTGACCGCGGATCCGAAGACCTCGGCACGTTTCGGAGATGCGAGCCAATGAGCGACGTCGTCCACCTCGTGGGTTGCGATCAACTTAGGCATTTCACCCTCCCTAATTGCGGACCGCGAGCGCGGACCGCTCGCAAGATACACCAGCCGCGATTCATGTCTGTCGAGGGTGCCTGACGTCGCCTGGAGCGCGGCGCACTGGCCGCCAGTCATCGTTCAGATCGTCGTCGCCGAGCAGAAACGGAATCGCCCTTTCGCACGCTCACTCTGGCTTCCCGCCGATCGCGATATGGCTTCCGTCGCGCTGCGTCGAAAACTGCCCGTGAGGATCGGCAGCCCAAGTGTCACCGACCGCTGGGAGAGCGGGCGAGGATGTTCGCCGTGGGCTGGCTCGATCGAATGGACGAACGGAATCAGCGTCGAGCAGAGCGAGACAAAGATCGCTTCCAAGTCGACGATGATGATGAAGACGTCAGTAACACCGAAGCGGTTGCGTCTTATGCATCGTTCGCGCCGGCCTGGATAGGTGCAATCGTGGTAGCCGTTCTCGCCATTGCGGGAATGCTTCGCGTCCGCAGACGAGCACAGCGCTGACCTGCCCCCGAACGCCGGCTGAGGGCACTCGTCTTGTCGGTGGGCCCACGACACCACGTCGAGGTGATTCGAGCAGCGCGTGGGGAACTGCGCTGCGATCGTGCGCTGCGCGGAGAGCAGGTCGCTGAGTTCGGCGACTGGCACGACGTCTTGCTGGCGGATTCTGGCCCTTGTCATTACCGAAGGCGGGGAGTATAAGTGTTTTTGGACGTTCAGTGGTAGCTCGACCACGTATCGCGTTCAGATCGGGGGGTCATGATGTCGACCTACTACGACGATTCGGTGCGGGGGCACGTCACGGCGGATGAAGGCGGCCATGTCACACACATCCGCCACAGCCAACAGCTGAAACCCACGGCTGCGAACATCGCGGTCGTCGCTGCCGGTGACTATCTGCGTGAGATGTCTCAGATTCTCCAGCTCGATGCTGGTCAGCTGGACCATCTCCACGTGCGCGTGCGGGACCTCTCGCCCGTCGACCAAGGTGCCGAGTACCAGCTTCAGGACGAGAAAACCCTGTTCGACGGTACGACGGTGAGCTTCGCGCAGACCTTCTTCGGTGTGCCGGTGTTCCGCCGCGGCATCGCCGTGAGGATCAAGCAGGGGCCCAACCGCGTCGTTGGCGTGACGAACAACAGTGAGCCCGACCTGGAGGGTGAACTGCCGTCGCGGGAGCGGATCGACTTCTATCGTGAGCTCTTCGGGGGCGCTGGCTTCCTCGACCACGTCAGCTCCAACGACGAGGGTGAAGCCGACGTGCCGAAGGATGTGGCCGAAGCGACCCGAGTCGTTCGGCGAACCCTGGGCCTCTCCGGCCGAGCGGTCCGTCGCACTGACGGCACGCCGCGCACCGGACTCCTCAATGGCCGCTTCGTCGCCTACCGGTACCAGCCAGAGCTGCGCTTCGGGGGTCGGCCCGAGCCGCGTCCGGGCGACCGGAACGACCTGACACACCTTCGCGACGACGAGGTACCGACCGTGGAAGGGACCGAGCCGCCATTCCCGGACCTCCCGCCCGTCGATGACTCGATCGAACCAGGGCGCACATACCTCACGGCGGAGATGATCGTCCGCCATGACCTTGCGGTGTACGGCGAGCTGGTCTGGCTGGTACTCGTCGAGGTCGAAACCGGCTCGGTTCTCTACATCGAGTGCCAGACCTGCTTCGTCAATGGCTTGGTCTTCAAGGTCGATCCCAACGTCTCCAGCGGAGATCTGAGTGTCACCTCCGACGACGGAGACGCGGTTCTCCAGAATCACGACTCGAGCGAGGTGCTGTACGACCTCGACGCACCCGTCGGCGGAACACAGAGCCTGCGCGGGACCTACGTCGTGATCCAGAACGTCGAGGACCCGAACCTGGCAGCTCCGACCAGACCGTCGGGATCCGACTTCGACTATGCGCCGCGAACCAACGAGTTCGCTGCGACGTGCGCGTACTACCACCAGACCCAGTTGTTCCGACGGATCGCCGATCTCGGTTTCCCGATCAACACGTACTTCGACGGCACCACGTTTCCCATCCCGATCGATCACCGGGGGATGGGAAACGTCGTCAACGCTCACTGGTCGCCGAACGGAAGCGGAGGAACCGGTCACCAGTGCTACGCATTGCTGGACACGACCAACACCGCTCAGCCGCTGGGCCGAGCGGTCGATCCATGGGTGCACTGGCACGAGATGGGCGGCCACGGCACGCTCGGCGACCACGTGGGTGGCGGCACGTTCGGCTTCGCACACAGCGCAGGTGACGGTCTGGCCGCGATCCAAATGGACCCGGAATCCGGTCTCCGGGGAACGGCGAGCCGTTTCGACTACGCGCCGTTCCACCCGACGATCACACGGCGTTTCGACCGCATCTGGCTGTGGGGCAGTGCCAACGACAACCAGGGATACGGCAGCGAGGAAATCCTGGCCACCTGTCACTTCCGGATGTACCGCGCCATCGGTGGCGACCACCCCGACGTCGGCCGCCGCCGTTTCGCATCACGCGTCGCGACGTATCTCATCTTGCGGGCCACCGGTCAGCTCACGCCGGGCACCAACCCCAGCAACTGGAATCCCGTGAGCTTGACGAACGTCGCGGGTCGGGGGGCGCAGCTGTGGTGCGAGCAACTGCAGGAGGCCGATCTGGAGAACTGGACGTCGGAAGGCCTGTCAGGTGGCGCCTACAACAAGGTGATCCGGTGGGCGTTCGAGGAACAGGGCAGCTACGGGGGTGCGCCTCCCGCCGTCGACGTCTACATCGACGACGGCCGAGCCGGCGAATACCAGTTCCAACAGGTGCATTGGGCGAACCAGTCGATGTGGAACCGGAACGCCGCCGACGGGCTCCCGGGACATCAGAACGCCGTGTCGGGCGCCACCAACTACTTCTATGTCAAGGTCAAGAATCGCGGCACGTCACCGTCCGGTACCGTCACGGTCAAGGGGTATCACTGTTTGCCGGGGGCCGGGTTGACGTGGCCGACCGACTTCACGCCGATGACCCCGGCAGGCGGCCTCACGACCGCGACAATCGCCGCCAATAACGCCGGCGAGGTCGTGGTCGGACCGTTCGAATGGGTGCCGAACGAGAACGTCTACGGCCACGACTGCGTCCTCATGATCGCCGACACCGCCGGCGACCCGAGCAACGTCAACCACTTCACCGCAGGTGAATCGATCCAGGAATGGCGGCTCGTCCCGCACGACAACAACGTCGGCCAGCGCAACGTGACGATCGTCCCCGGTGGTGGCGGCACGGAGGCGCTGTTGTCCTCGATGCGCAACGTCGTCTTCGTCGCCGGCAACAACCTGAGCCGGCCAGCGATGATGGATCTCAAGATCACGTTGCCGACGGTGCTGTCCAACAAGGGCTGGTCCGTCGACGTCGGGGATGCCGCGAAGCAGTTCCGACTCGAGCCGGGCGAGAAGCGTGCGGTGCAGCTGCGGTTGGTCGCAGGGAGGGCCTTCACCGCAGATGACATCCGGGCGGCTGGGGACCAGGCCGTGAAGGTGGACCTACTCGCTGACGGGATGGAACTCGGAGGGATGTACTACTCCGTCGACCCCGACTTGAAGGCTCAGTCCGGCGGTCGAGCGGACCGCAGTCACGACTGCGCGGACGCTGCACGCGATTTGCTCGACTGCCTCGACGTCGGCGGAGGCCAGGTGGCGCGAGTCAGGGTCAAGAAGATCAGCCTGGACGTGGAGTTCGACCAACCGCGCGACTGCTGCTGACACCGTGACCGGGAACTGGGAGGTCGCACCTCCGGCGAAGATGGTCGACGGGCTCCTCGCGGTGCCGATCGACATCAGCGCGATCACCGCGACAATGATGTTCGACGGAGCGTCCCATTCGGCAATGGCCGACGCCACCGTCACCTACACCGTGGGCCCGGTCAGCGGGAATCCGATCTTCGACCTTCGACAATCGATCTCCGCAGCCTGAGTGGACGGCGTGCCCATCACTCCAGCCCAGGTGGCTCACCACAGCTTCGGCGTCGGCGCGTTCACCGATCTCCGTGTCGTGCAGGCCGTACAGCCGGCGGGTTCCGTCCACACGCTCCGCGTGCATTATCCGTTGGGTGTCCCGGACTCGCAGCTCGGCGGCGCATACCTGCCACGGCTGGGTCGTCGTCGCGCCCGCTTCGCGAAGGCCGATCTCGAGTTAGCAGTACGCGTGTCGATCGCGACGAGCGTCGAGTTCACCGGCCAGGGCGAGCTGCTCGGTGGCGTATTGGCGAATCGTCTCGAGCAGCTGGTACTGACCGGTGGCCTCGTGCTTCAGCAGCAATGACTTCTCGACGAGGCGGGCGGTCAGGCCGGCGATCGTCGCTCCGCTCTGGGCTTCGCTCGCACACACTGCGTTGATTGCAGCGAGATCGAACCCGCCGGCGAACACCGCCATTCGTCGCAGCAGCCGGCGCTCGTCGTCGGGCAACAGGGCGTCGCTCCACTCGACTGTGGCTCTCAGCGATCGCTGAGAGCCGTCAGCCCTCCGTGCGGCTTGAGGCAGCAGGTCGAACAGGTCGTCGAGGTGCCGGGAGATGTCCTCCAACTCGAGCCCGGCCACCATTGCGGCGGTTAGCTCGATAGCGAGCGGGAGACCGTCGACGCGACGACAGATTTCTCCCATCAGCTCGACTGCGCGATCAATGGCCAAGGACGGGTGTGTTCTGTCGCCTGCCCGCTCTCGGAATAGGCGGACCGCCGGGCACGCGTCGATCTCGGCGGGAGTCGCCTCGGTGCTCGCCACCGTCAACGGTGCGAGCCGGTGGTTCAGCTCGTCGATGACCCACAGCGGCTCGCGGCTCGTCGCAAGCACGTGCAGACGAGGGAGCCGCTGTGGGTCATCGACGAGTTGGGCCACCGCCGAGACGACGTGTTCGCAGTTGTCGAGTACGAGCAGGAGATCCCGGTCGGTCAGCCATCGGCTGAGCGCATCCACGTCGGGCTCGCCGCCCGAGCGTTGCAGTCCGACCTGCGCCGCCACCTCGCCGACAACGAGGTCCGCTGACCGCAGAGAAGCGAGCACCGGGTTACGGGGCGGGAGTTGTCGAGTGCCCTCGACGGGCACTTTCGGCGATGTCGTCGGTGGGGACAGGTCCGCTGGATGACGCTGTGACGGCATGGCCAGGGTGGTGTTGCTGTCAGGGTTCGTGGTGTGTTGGTCGGTTGCGTCGGCCGTCGAGTGTGATGGGTTCGGCTGCGGCGACGGTGGCAGCACCTTTGAGTACTTTGGCAAGGAGCTTGAGCAGGGTGAGTCGTTCCGCGCTTGTCAGTTCAGCGAGGAACGCGCATTCGACTCGCCGGACGCCGGGAAGTAGTTGGTCTGCCACTGCTTGGCCCGTGGCTGTGATCTCCACCAGGACGCTGCGGCGGTCGCGAGGATTCGGAATCCTGCGCACCCATCCGTTGTGTTCGAGGGCGTCGAGTGTGGCTGTCATGGTTGCCGAGGACAGGTAGGTGCGTTCGCTGATCTCGCTTGGTGTGAGTGCTTGGTGGGCGCCCTCGATGACGGCGAGGCTGTTGAGCACGTTTTGCGGTGCTCCGAAGGTTGCGAGCATCGTCCGTTCGATTTCAGTGCTGACTGTTTGTCCGCATCGAAGGAGGGTGGCGAACACCTCAGCAGCCGCTGGGTCGCCATCGGGGAATTCGTCGACGAAGTCGGGGCCGACCTTCACGACGCCCAGCGCAGCGGGCGAAGTCGAGCCGATGCCCGACTTGCGCACACTGCGCGGGCGTCGGTACTCAGGCACTCTCGAAAATCTCGATTCGTGGCGGGCCTGCAACGCCGCCGTTCGTCATTGCTTCTTTCAGGTCGGGATCGTTTGCGAGTGCGTTCGCTGCGGCGGCGGTCGCGAAGCGGTGGATGACGACGACGTCGTTGGCATCGTCGGGGGTGTGCAGTACCTCGGAGTCGGTGGCGCCGTGCTTGGCGTGCAAGGCGCTCACGGGGGCCGAGTCGTACGTGGCGCGCCAGGTGGCGTAGTCGGTGACGGGATGTCGGACGATCAAGGTTGCACTCATGGTTGGTTGACCCTTCGGTAAGGAAGCTACTCACTTCAGTGAGTTCATCATGAGAGTATGTTGTCTCCGTGTCAAATGATTTATTTCCGAATGAAAGCTTCGGGCGATCGCACCGGTGAGGGCGACGCCGTGTCGGTGAGCCAAATCGGGCGTCGGTTCGAGCGGTTCCGGGGCGCAACAGTCCGCCGTAAGTTACGTGCAGGTCCGGAAGTGCCACCGAACGCCGCGTTGAAGACGCGATTACCGGGTGCGCTGCTTGGGCCGTGGTGTAGCGCGAGGTCGCCTGCGGCGACCGGGTTACGGGGCGCACGTTATGCGGCTCTTCTCATCTGAGTGGGGACTGGCGGGTTCGGATGCGCGGCGGTGAGGGTCGTTCCGGCCAGGTGACGCCGCCGGTGTGGATCAGCACGCGGAGCCTGTAGTTGTCGAACCGGCGAAAGCCATGGCCGCAGCGTTTGACCTTCTTCACGCAAAGATTCAGGCCTTCAGTCGGACCGTTCGAAGCGCCCGTCGTGTGGCGGGCGAGGATCTCGGTTCGCCACGACGCGAGCGTGTTCCCGAGCGACCGGATCTCGGCAACTTCGTCGGCTCGACAGACTGCGATGGCCTTGTCCAACACGACGGTGGCGTCGGCGTAGTTGTCCGCGAGATATACGTCGCGAACACTCTCCTTCGCCAGCCATGCGCCGACGACTTCGTCGTTGGTGTCACCAGTGCGCAGCGACAGCAGGATCCGGTCGCGTCCTCGTTCGTTGAGCCGCTCCGAGCCGGTGAGCAACAGTTTTCGGATCCGATAGAGCGGGTCGTCCTTGCGGCCGCGATGGCCGAGCGTCTGGTTCTGCACCCGGCGTCGAACCGCGTCCAAGCAGCGGTTGGCGACGCGCACCACATGGAACGCATCGGCAACTCGGGTGGCGTGATCGAGGTGCGGCGACAGCCCAGCCCGGAACGACTGGGCCAGGTCTGTGGCGACGACTTCGATGCCCTTGAGCCAGGCCGGATCCGCGTTGGCGGTCCATTTACGCAGCTCAACAGCGGCGTTGCCCTCGACCATGTCAATCACCCGACGCCCTTCGAGATCGACGAGTCCGGTCGCGTAGATCGTGTGATGGTGCCGGTTCGCTCGCAGGAACGACGTCTCATCCACACCGAGCTGACGCACGGCTCCGACTCGGTTCGGGTCGTCGACGAGCGGGGTGCCGTGCTCGACCACGGCGTTCATGACCGTCTCCCAACACACCCCGAACTCATCCGCCACCTGCGACACCGGGCGCGCCAACTCGCCAACATGAAGCGCCCCGGGATTCGTGGAGGCTCTGTTCCTTGAGAGGATGGAGTGATACCAAGCAAGTATCCCGACGAGCTGCGCGAGCGTGCGGTGAGGATGGTGCTCGATCACGAGCACGAGTACGGGTCTCAGTGGGAGGCGATCTGTTCGGTCGCCGACAAGCTGGGCCCGAAGGCCGAGACGGTTCGGTTGTGGGTCCGACGAGCTGAGACCGACACCGGTCGCCGGCCCGGTGCGACGACCGACGAGTTGGCCGAGCTGAAGCGGTTGAAGCGTGAGAACGCCGAGCTGAAACGCGCCAACGACATCTTGAAAGCGGCAGCGCATTTCTTCGGGGCGGAACTCGACCGCCGATCAACGAAGTGATCCGGTTCATCGACGAACACAAGGATCGGCGCAGCGAACAGTTGCGGTGGGGTATCGAGTCGATCGCCAACACCGTTGGGATCGCCCCGTCGACGTATCACGCCGCCAAGAAACGACCGCCGTCGCCACGAGCGATCCGCGACGCAGAGCTGCGCCCGCAGATCCTGCGGGTGTGGGAAGAGAACCTCGCCGTGTACGGCGCCGACAAGATCTGGGACCAGCTCAACAAAGACGAGATCCCGGTCGCTCGCTGCACCGTCGAGCGCCTGATGCGCGACATGGGATTGCAGGGCTGCCGACGAGGCAGGGTCTGGATCCGAACCACCGTCGGCGACGACGCGCTCGATCGGCCCGCCGATCTCGTCGACCGCAAGTTCGTCGCTCCGGCACCGAACCGGCTCTGGGTCGCAGACCTGACTTACGTCAAAACGCACTCGGGCTGGGTCTACGTCGCGTTCATCGTCGACGTGTTCTCACGCATGGTCGTCGGCTGGCAAGCCAGCCGATCGCTCAAATCGGATCTCGCGATCGACGCGCTCGAGATGGCCGTGTTCAACCGCAAACGCCAGGGCGCGGACCTGTCCGCGCTGATCCATCACAGCGACCGCGGAGTCCAATATTTATCCGTGCGCTACTCCGACCGCCTCGCCGACAACGACATCGTCGCGTCGGTCGGCTCCAAGGGCGATTCGTATGACAACGCCCTCGTCGAAAGCTTCAACGGGCTCTACAAGTGGGAGCTCATCCACCGCCGTGGCTCATGGCGAGGGCTCGTCGACGTCGAGTTCGCCACGCTCACCTACATCGACTGGTTCAACGACCGCCGCCTGCACGGCGAGATCAGGGT
>JBGTIA010000015.1:0-3105 GCA_041745835.1 Ilumatobacteraceae bacterium
GGTCGGCTCGGCGAGCACGCCGTTCGGATCGACGTCGTCGGCGATCGGGATCTCGATGCCCAGGTCCGCGCAGCGCCGTCGGAAGTCGTCGAGCGTGTCGAGCTTCTTCACCTGCGTCCAGCGCTCGCTCACCTTCCGGCCTCCGAGGTCCAGCGCTCGAGCCGTTCGAGGATGTCCGCCAGCACCGACCGGTCGGAGTCCGGACGGCGCTGAGCCTGGTCCGGGACGGCGCTCGATGTCGCCCACCCGCGCAACTCGAAGAACATCGCTGCGTCGTGCCGGTAACCCGGAACGGGCGGGCGGAAGGTGAAGTGGCCGAGGTACTGCAACAGGTCGTTGAGCTCGTGGAACCGGGTGTCGCCGACAGCCCACATCCGGTCGCGCAGGGCGAACGCCTCCGGGGCGAACGTCGAGAGTCCGAGGAGATAGTCCGAGCCGTACATCACCATGTCGATCGCGAGGTCGTTGCCGGTGAGCACGAGGAAGTCCGGGCGGACCCGGTCGCGCACGGCCAGGCGGTCCCACTCGAGCTGACGGCTGAATGACGAATGCTTGGCGCCGATGCACGATGTGATCTGCATCATTGCCGCGTACGCGTCGAGTGACGGGATACGGCCGTAGGGAACGAACATCGGGCCCAGTTCGAAGCCGATGAACCGGTCGACGCGGTCGCCGATCGCTGCGAGTGCGTCGACCCACCCGTCGTCGTCGAGCGAGTTCAATCCGTACGACGGGAAGATCACCGGTGTGCCACCGCGCGACGCAATCGCCTCGCACGCAGCGACGTAGCCGGCGAGGTCGAACGCAGCACCCGGCGCGTCGGGCACGTACGCGCCGGCGACGAATCCAGCGCCACCCGTCGACGCTGCCAGATCGAGCACGGCGGACTTCTTCGCGTCATCGAGGAGCTGGACGTAGCCGGTGTCCATGTTGACCGCTGGGACGAGCCCCGCCTCGAGGGTGCGTCGGAGGTGTCCCTCGGTTGCTGCCCAGTCGATCTGGCCGGCGGCCGTGAACGGCAGCAGGACGGCCGACATGCCGGTGATGGTCCGGCGGGGACAGATCCGGGCGAAGACGTCGGATTCCGTCGAACGGTCGCTGGGGACATCCACAGATGGGGAGTGTGCCACGCGACCGCAGCGCTGGTGTGCTCCAACCTCGTCGCACCGTTCTACGCTCTCGCTGATGCTCGACGACTCCAGTGCCGATCGATACCGAAGCGCAGCCCAGATCCTCCACGACGTGGCCAAGCCCATGCGTGTGCTCTCGGCACTCGCCTGGCCGGCCGAGCTTCGGGACCAGTTCTTCGCCGAGGGCGCACAGCGCCTTCCCGAACCGACGTATGACGCCATCGATCCCACGCCGGTCATCGACGGCGTCGACGCCGCTCGCCGCTTCCTGTTTCCCGGCCACGCCGTCGACGACTGGCTCGCACGAGAGGCGGACGCTGTGGAGTCGACGGCGCTCATGCTCGCAGCACGCGGCACGCCTGGGTTCCACGCGTACAGCCAGCGGTTGTACGGCGTGCCGAGCCAGCCGCTGCGCTACGATCCTGCGACACCGCTCGACCTCGCCCGCCGGGTGCATGTCGCCATCGAGGACCTCCAGGCGGCAGCGCTGTTGCGACCCGTGGCGCGGACGCGCACCGGCGAAGAGGTCGCAGCGTTCATCGAGCACGCCGTCCACGACCACTTCGGCGACGCTGCGCCCGAGGTCCTGCTGGTCGATGAACTCTCCGCCAACGCGACGGCGTCCACCAGCCGTATCAAGATTCGCCGCGACGCCAAGTTCACGGACAAGGATGCCTCGCAGTTGCTCAACCACGAGGCGTTCATCCACGTCGCGACCGGGCTCAACGGACGGGCCCAGACCGACATCCCGATCCTCGCCATCGGCCATCCCGGTACGACTCGCACACAGGAAGGCCTGGCGGTCTACTCGGAGTACGTGTCAGGCACGTTGGGGATGGATCGGCTGCGCCGGCTGGCTGACCGGATCGTCGCGGTGCAGATGGTGATCGACGGCGCCGACTTCATCGAGTTGTACCGGTGGTTCCTCGAGCGCAGCGGCGATCCCGAGCAGGCGTTCGAATCGACCCGCCGAATCTTTCGGGGTGCGCCACTGACCGGCGGAGCTCCCTTCACCAAGGATTGCGCCTACCTCTCCGGGTACCTGTCGGTGGCGACGTTCGTCCGGGCAGCGTTTCGCGCCGGACGCGCCGACACCATCGGCCTATTGTTCGCCGGCAAGCTCGACCTGTTCGCAATCCCCGCATTGGCAGAGCTTCGTCGGATGGGCCTCGTACGGCCGGCCAGCTTCGCACCGCCGTGGGCGACCGATCCGGGCTGGATCCTGAGCCACCTCACGCTGATGACGTTCATGGCCGACATCGACCTGTCGACGGTGACGAGTGCAATCGCTGAACTCCTCGATCATTGCCCGCGGGTCGACGTCCAACTCCCCGAGCGGGCGAACCTCTGAGCGTCAGCTCCCGACGTCGCTCACGGTGTCGCGAAGGTGCTTGTTGTTGCGTGGTTCGGTCTTCCCCTTCTCGTTGATCTTGTCGAGGTCGGCCTGGTGCAGATCGCCGTGCGTCAGCCGAGATCGTGCGGACCGGCGCCGGGATATCCCTTGCCGGCCCGGATGACCTCGCCCCACGGGCCGACGAGCTCGAAGAGTTCTTCGATGTCGTCGCCGAGGGCGTCGAGCGCCGGTCGCATCTGCTCGTCGGTGGCCACCTCGATCCGCTCACGGGCGTGACGGCCCTGCTGGGAGAGACGCGTGTCCGCGCCCGTTGCGTCGAGATGACCGAGATCGCGGAGGTGGTGTTCGGCACGATCGAATTCCTCGGTGGTCCAGCCCCGAGTGCGGCTGTAGCTGCGCAGTGTCATCCCCCAGGAGAGTTCGGTGAGCAGGCCGATATCGGTCGCCGAGAGCCCCGCTGCGACCCACGCTGCGTTGTGGGAATCGCCTCGGTATTCGCGCAGGAAGTCCCCGACGTGCCAGACGGCTGCGAGCGGGTCGTCGGGCACGTCGAGCGCCGCGACTCCCCCGGCGAGGGGACGACCGTTGATCGGCAGGACCGTCGCGGCCCGTTGCAGGAGA
>JBGTIA010000016.1:0-4280 GCA_041745835.1 Ilumatobacteraceae bacterium
GTGGTGATGAACACACCGCCGTCGGCTTTGCCGCTAAGCGCTCCGACGAACCCCTGGACTTCCGGTCGCTGCACGGCGTTGTTCGGCGAGTACCGCTTGGCCTGGACGTAGACCTTGCTGAGTCCGAGCACGTCCTGGTCGATCACGCCGTCGATCCCACCATCGTGGGTCAGGTCGGTGGTGACGCCGCGCCCGCCCACGCCGCCGTACCCCATCGCCAAGAGGAGCTTCACCACTGCGGCCTCGAAGAAGGCCGGGTCTTGCTCAATCAAGCGAGACAGCAGCTCGGACGCCACCTCTTCGTGGATGCGTGCAACGCCTTGCTCGACCTGCTCGGTGGGATCCAGGACGGTGGTGGTGTCGTCGACCTGCTGATGCTCCTCGCCGTCCACGGACGACCGCGAGATCCACCACTCGTCGCCTTCCTTGGCGACGGCCTTCAGGTCGGTCTCGGTGATCCGGTCCGGGTGCCGCCGGAGCAGATCACGTCCAAACTCGGTGATCTCGTACCGGCCGCGGCTCGGTCGGTGGAGCGCGTCGACTCGGTTGAGATACGACGCCGCCCAGCCGATCCGGTTGTCGGCGCGCAGCTGTCCAGATGCGAGGGTCTCGGCGCGTTGCTCGGCCGTCAGGGCGACGGCATCGGCCACGTCGCGTCGCAACTCGCGAAGTGTGCGCGTCGCCCCGTCGGACAACACGGTCAGGACCGGGACGTTGAACTCCTCCCAGGTCGGCATGCTGTTCATCGGTCGGACGTCTCCAGGTCGGCGACGATCTCGTCGATGGCAGTCCGAAGCTCCTGCTGGCGGCCGACGATACGCGCAATCTCGGCGTTCAGCTCGACGATGTCGACCGCCACGCGGTCGTCTCTCACCTCGACGTACGACGAGACCGAGAGGTTGTAGTCGTTGATGCCGTCGGCAATCTCAGCGTTGTCGACCAGACGAGCGAAGTGATCGACATCCGCCCGGTCGACGAAGGCGTCGAGGATCGCTTGCTGGTTGGCGGGAGTGAGCTTGTTCTTGTTGCCGCCGCGAACGAACTGGGCCGAAGCGTCGATGAAGAGCGTCTTGTTGTCGGCCTTGGACTTCTTGAGCACGATCACGCATGTGGCGATCGTCGTGCCGAAGAACAGGTCAGGCGGCAACTGGATCACGGCGTCGACGTAGTTGTTGTCGATCAGGTACTTGCGGATCTTCTGCTCCGCTCCGCTGCGGTAGAGCACTCCCGGGAACTCGACGATGGCCGCGGTGCCGTTGACGGCGAGCCAGCTCAGGATGTGCATCGTGAAGGCGAGGTCCGCTCTGCTCTTCGGGGCGAGCACGCCCGCCGGCGCGTACCGCGGATCGTTGATCAGCAGCGGGTTGGCGTTGCCTTCCCATTGGGTGGAGTACGGGGGATTGGAAACGATGGCCTCGAACGGCTCGTCATCCCAGTGGGCCGGATCCGTCAGCGTGTCACCGTGCGCGATGTCGAACTTCTCGAAGTTGATGTCGTGCAGGAACATATTGATCCGGCACAAGTTGTAGGTGGTCAGGTTGACCTCTTGACCGAAGAAACCCTGTCGGACGTTGTCGCGACCGAGCACCTTGGCGAACTGGAGGAGCAGCGAGCCGGAGCCGCATGCCGGGTCGTACACCCGGTTGACCGCGGTCTTGCCAACGACCGTGATGCGCGCCAGCAGCTCCGACACCTCCTGGGGCGTGAAGAACTCACCGCCGGACTTGCCCGCACTCGACGCGTACATCGTCATCAGGTACTCGTAGGCGTCGCCGAAGGCGTCGATGGTGTTGTCCGCAAAGTCGCCGAGCGAGAGATCCCCGACCGCATCGAGCAGCTTCACCAGCTTCTCATTCCGCTTGGCGACGGTCGATCCGAGCTTGGAGCTGTTGACATCGAGGTCGTCGAAGAGCCCCTTGAGGTCGTGCTCGCTGTCGCTCCCGACCGCCGACCCCTCGATGTTCCTGAAGACCCGCGCAAGGGTTTCGTTGAGGTTCTCGTCGTTCTTGGCTCGGCGGCGAACGTTGACGAAGAGCTCGCTGGGAAGGATGTAGAAGCCCTTCTCGGCCACCGTCTCACGTCGCCCGAACTCGGCGGCCGCGTCCCCGAGCGTGGCGTACTCGAAGTCCGCTGAGCCGGACTTGCGCTCGTGGTCATTCAGGTACGCCGTCAGGTTCTCGGAGATGAATCGGTAGAACAGCATCCCGAGCACGTAGGTCTTGAAGTCCCACCCGTCGACGCTGCCCCGAAGGTCGTTCGCAATTCGCCAGATTGTCTTATGGAGCTCGGCGCGTTGCGCTTCCTTCGTCATTCCTCCCGCTTCCTCGTCGTCACCCGGATCCTGACCAGAGTACGCAGTGGGTGCAACAGCCCCATTGACCGCACACATCGCAGGACGACTCGCCTGGCTGCGCTACGGGTCGACGATCAGTCGTGGGATGCCGTAGACGGTCTCGATGCCGTACTCGTAGGTGAGCGCGCCATGTGCTGCGTCGGCCGCCCACTCCGGGTCGTCGTACGCCACGTGCTCCGCGTCGACGTCGAACGTGATCGAGAAGCGGCACGACCGCACCCCCGGCGCGTTTTTGGCCGGTGGCTGGTCGTCACCGACCATGGCGATGTCGTCGTAGTAGGCGTCGAGGCCGTAGCCATCGGTCAGCGCTGTTGCGGCCGCATCGGCCGCCCATTCCGGGTCGAGGTACGCGACGTGGCCGGGCTCGACGGAGATCGTCATGTCGAATCGGTAGCTACGAACCACGCCATCCATCGACGGATCATCGCTCGAGTTGGCCACCTGAGTCAGAGATCGAGCTCGATTCCGAGCGACCGGATCGGCTCTGGAGGTTGCACAGGAATCGGCAGTCCGCGATCGGCTGACCACTTCCGGAGCGGCGTGACCAGCGCAGCTGCGTCGGATCGATCGATGGAGTCCGTGTTGTCGAGGACTCCAACGACGTGAGTGATGGCCTCCGCTGAGGTCGGGTGACCGTTCGCCCAACGGCGCCACTGGTGAAGCGCGTCGGCGAGATCCTGAATTTGGCCGACGTCGGTGTAGCCGAGGGCCATTCGCTCTCGCACGTCCAGCGTCCTGAGCCGGTCCCGGAGCTTCCGCACTTCTGCGTCGGCGGCTGTCATCGACTCCATGGCGGGCGACGCAGCGAGTTTGACTTGCTGTTGGTGTTCGACGGCGGCGTCGAGGTCGTCCCGCGCGCCTTCGAGGTCTCGGCGGGCCCCGCGTCGCTTGAGTGCCGAGGACCGGGAGAGCTGAGCGTTCGCCGAACGGACCCGACGGCGGGCGTCGGCGACGTCCCGGCTCGCTTCATCCAGCGCAGGCCGGTGGGGGTCGAGTAGCCGATCTGCTTCGGTCCGCTGCTGCCGTGCCCCAGCCAGACGCTCGGCGAGTTGCGAGCGCTCTCGGTCGAAGCGGTCTTCGATCTCCTCCAGCTTCCGAACGGTGTCCCCGATCGAGGCGGCCAGCCCGTCGAACCACTCGGGTACCTCACACCTCGGCTCGGGCCTCGGCTGCGGACGCGCGACTGGCCGGGCTTCTGCGGCAAGTTGGCGGCGTTGGGCGATGGCGGGCAGATCGGCGCGCTCGTTGGCGAGGACTCGCTCGAGGATGTCCCGGGCTTCTTCCAGGTCGTGCGACTCGGTGAGGACGGCGATGATGTTCCGCTCGTGTCCACGGCTGGCACCGACGTACAGGCCACGGCGCGTAGTTGCCGCAGAGACGAGCTCGACGCTCACGGTCGTCGTGTCGCCCTGGATGCCGTGCTCGGTGGCGGCATAGCCGAGCCGAACGTGTTCCCAGGCGTACTCGGTGGGGAGGTTGACGGAGCCGGCGCCCTGATTCGACGACACGGTGATCGATCCGTCGTCGCCGACGCCGACGACGGTCCAGGTCTCTCGGTTGCGGACCGGCTCGCCGAGGTCGGTCGTGAGACGGCGATCGTTGCGTCGGGTCACGACAACATCGCCGAAGTGCGCACGCTCCGAGCCGCCGATTCGGGCAGCGCGCCCGCCGTCAATCTCGCCGGCCGCGAGCCGTGCGGACTGCACCGCTGCGTTGACAGCGTCGACGTGGTCGTTGCTCGACGCGTTGATCGCACAGACGCCACCGCTGGCGTGGACGGTCCGCCACTGGTCGACGACGAAGGCGAGCTGCTCGTCGAAGGTGCCGGCGACGACGCGGTCGTGTTCGAGGTAGGCGTCGAGCGCCCTGGGATCGCCGCGTCGCAAGAGGAGGGACGCGGCGGCTTCCCACTCCTCGACGAAACGGT
>JBGTIA010000017.1:0-5076 GCA_041745835.1 Ilumatobacteraceae bacterium
TCGACGTTCTTCACCCCGAAGCTTCGCACCGGGCTGGTGGTTCGCAGCCTCGTGTGAAGCAGCCGCTCGCGGACGCAGGCCGAACGGTCAGGCCGCACTGTCGAGCAGTCGGTCGGCCGCCTCCCGAAGCGCAGCCTCGACCTGCTTGCGTCGCCGCGTCGGGATCACGGCGTCAGCGACGACCTCGGTGCGGCTCTGCGTCGATCCGCCGACACGGAAGAAGCGTCGACGCACCGTTCCGACGACGACCACCTCGGCTCCTGAGACGAGGAGCCCGAGTTGCGCGGTCGTCGGATCGGTCCAGGCGATCGGTACCGACACGCTGGATGCCTGCCTGTCGCACCGGATCCTGGTGGTCACGTCGAACTGAGCGACGACCCCGCCCGCCGGGAGATCTCGGACGTGCGGTTCGCCGTGCACGTTGCCGCGAATGACGGTGACGTTGCAGGACGTCGGCGGCTCGATGTTCTCGTTCATGGTCTGCTCCTCACGGTGGTGGTTCCGTCGGGGAGAGTCGGTCACCATCACCGTAGAGCAGCGGTGTCACAGAGTTGCAGGACGAGGATCCCTCGTCGGCTCGACGTCCCGAGCGACCGGACTGGGGTGATGAGCCAACCGCCTCGATACCGGCGCTTCGCTCATCGCTGGCGCCAGCCGAACCAGCGTGATGAGCCAACCGCCCTGATACCGGCGCTTCGCTCATCGGCGCCGCGGGCGGGGCGAGGCGTCGTTGCTACCGTGCTGCCATGAGCGAGAACTCCGAACCGACGCCCCTGCGCTGGGGCATTGCTGCGACGGGCAAGATCGCAGCGAGCATGTGCACAGCGCTCGGAACACTGCCCGATGTCGATGTGGTCGCAGTCGGTTCACGCTCGCAGGACGCCGCCGACGCGTTCGCCGCTCGATTCGGCATTCCGAACGCTCACGGCTCCTACGACGCACTGTTCGCCGATCCGGACGTCGACGTCGTGTACGTCGCGTCGCCGCACAGCCACCATCAGGCCATGACGATCGCCGCCCTCGATGCCGGCAAGCACGTGCTGTGCGAGAAGGCGTTCGCCGTCAATGCAGCGCAGGCTCGCGAGATGGTCGCCGCTGCGCAACGCAACGACCGGTTCCTCATGGAGGCGATGTGGACGTGGTTCATCCCCGCGGTGGTCGACATCCGCCAGCGCGTGCTCGACGGCGAGATCGGTGAGCTGAAGGTGATCGAGGCGAACTTCGCCATTCCGGTCACCGACCCCGACGGCCGCCACCGCCGTCTCGATCTGGCCGGCGGCGCCATGCTCGACATCGGCATCTACCCGGTCACCTTCGCCCGGTTCCTCGCCGGCGATCCCGTCGAGGCCAAGGTGAGCGGCACACTCGGCGACACGGGCGTCGACGCGACCGTGGCCGGGGTCGTCACGTATTCGAGCGGCGCGATGGGCGTGTTCCACACCTCGCTCGACATGACGGGCAGCCACAGCGCCTCGGTCTACGGCACGCTCGGACGCATCGACGTCGACGCCCCCTTCTGGTTCCCGAGCGGATTCACCGTGCGCCTCATCGGCGAAGAGCCCGTCCACGTCGACATGGCGAACCAGGGACTCGCTCACGAGGCGGCGCACGCGATGGAGCGAATTCGCGGTGGCCATCGTGAGAGCGATGTGATCCCGCTCGCCACCACCGTGTCGACGATGGAGTTGCTCGACGACATCCGGTCCCAGCTCGGCGTCGTCTACCCCGAAGAACGCTGACGCCGAGGCCGGGAGGTCAGTCCCCCACGCCCAGGTCAGAAGGAACCAAGCTAGGTTCCGCGAAACCCGGGCGCGGGGAACCCGCTCAGGTCGGGTAGTCGGCGTACGACGCCTTGAAGATGCCCTGGTGGAGCAGCACGGTTGCGACGTGAACACCGGTGTCGGCGTCGGTGATGGTCGACTCGGTCCAATACGACTCGACTCGCTTTGTCTGGCCGATCCCGACCAGCGTGTGCTCGACGAGATACGGCTGGCCGACGAAGACGGGTCCGTCGACGAAGCGCACCTCCAGATCGACGAACAACCCGATCGCCGGGCCGCGCACCGGAAAGTGGGCGTTCGATCGGTGTGCGATCACGCTGATCATCTCCGTCGGAACGATCGGGCGACCCCAGGGGCTGTCGCCGTCGGGCACGTACCACGACGAACGCTCGGTGATGCGTTCGAGCTTCTGCGCCAGCGTGAACGGATACAGGTTGCCGTTGCGGTCGTCGAAGCCCATCGTCACCGGCTCGGGCACGCTCACCTGCATCCCGACCTCGAGCTGATCGACGATGTGCAGCTGCCCGGGGTCCTCGAGGGCCCGCTCACGTCGTGGGTCGAGCTCGGTCCGGTCCTCTCGGCCGATCGATGCAGTTCCGGTCAGGACCGGCGTGGCATCCGCCTTCCCAGCGGTGATGCGGGCGAGCGTCGCGCTCACAGGTTCGAGCCCTGCACGCAGCTCGTCGCCTTCGACCACCATGTTCAGGAAGTGCGAACTCACGCACCCGCGCTCGAACCAGACCTGACCCCAGCAGTCGACGGCGAGCGGATCGATCTGGCTGAAGTGTGTCGGCCCCTCGATCGGGGCGCCTGCGAGGCCCAGTTTCGCCGCCGTCTCGTCGTCGTGCACGCTCGTGTGGCCGGCGTACTCCTGCTCGGCCAACATCTGTGCCGGGGTACGCAACGGTCCGGTCAACAACTCGCCATCGCGGGTGATCTCGGTGTCGAAGCTCATCGCCCCGATCCTGCCAGATCGACCAGCCCCACGAGCGATGAGCGAAAAGCCGGGATTCGGGCGCGTCGCTCATCGCTCCTCACGCGTTCCTGCGAGCGATGAGCGAAAGGCCGCCATTCGGGCGCCTCGCTCATCGCTCGGGATCGGGTCAGGTGGCGGGTGGGAGGACCTTGATGCCGAGTTCGGCGAGCGCTTTGGGATCGCCGGGGATGGGCGAGTTCGTCATCGGGTCCTGGCCCGACTGGGTCTTCGGGAAGGCGATCACCTCGCGGATGTTCTCCTCGCCCGCGAGGATCGCCACCAGACGGTCGAGGCCGAACGCGAATCCGCCGTGCGGTGGCGCGCCGTAGTCGAACGGGTTGAGGAAGAACCCGAACTTGCGCTCGGCCTCCTCGTCGGAGATCCCGAGCGCATGGAACACGCGCCGCTGGAGCTCGGGTTCGTGGATTCGGATCGATCCGGAGCCGAGTTCCCACCCGTTAAGCACGAGGTCGTAGGCGATCGATCGCACCGAGAGCGGATCGGTCTCGATCTTGTCGAGGTCGTCGGGGTGCGGCGTGGTGAACGGGTGGTGGCCGGGCTTGGGACGGCCGGTCTCCTTGTCGACGCCCACGAAGAGCGGGAACTCGACGACCCACACGTAGCGGTACGGGCGCTCGTACGTCGGCGGACGGCCGAGGTCGTTGCGCAGCGTGCCGAGCACCTCACAGGTCGTCATCCACTCGTCCGCCACGATCAGGATGAGGTCGCCGTCCTCGGCCATCATTTTCGATCGCACTGCAGCGGCCTCATCAGCGGAGAGGAACTTGGCCACCGGCGAATCGAAGCCGACTCCCTCGGACACGTCAGTGACCTTCAGCCAGACGAGGCCCTTTGCGCCGAGCGACTTGGCGCGGTCGGTGAGCTTGTCGAGCTGGTTACGCCCGTACTCTCCCGCGGCGCCCGGCACCCGGATGCCCTTGATCGACCCGGCACCGGCGAAGGCCTTGAACTCGGTCGATGCGAAGACAGGCGTCAGCTCGACCAGCTCGAGCCCGAACCGCAGATCCGGCTTGTCGATGCCGTAGCGGTTCATGGCCTCGTGCCACGTGATCCGCTCGATCGGTTGTGGCCGCTCGCCAGTGGCCGCCTCGGCAGCATCGAGCACCGCCTCGCTGACGGCATCGAGGACGTCGTCCTGGGTGACGAAGCTCATCTCCATGTCGAGCTGCATGAACTCGTACTGGCGGTCGGCACGGAGGTCCTCGTCGCGCAGGCATCGCGCCATCTGGTAGTAGCGATCGACACCGCCGACCATCAGCAGCTGCTTGAAGAGCTGCGGCGATTGCGGCAGCGCGTAGAACGAGCCAGGCTCCTTGCGCGACGGCACGAGGAACTCTCGGGCACCCTCCGGCGTCGACGGCACGAGCATGGGGGTCTCGACCTCGACGAAGCCCTGACGCTCCATCCCGGCGCGCACTGCGGCGTTGATGGCCGCGCGAATGCGGAGGTTCTTCTGCATGCGCTCGCGCCGCAGGTCGAGGTAGCGGTGCTGGAGACGGATGTTCTCGTCGACGTCGTCGGCACGCGCATCGATCGGGAACGGAGGCGGGTCGGCCTTGCGGAGGACTTCGACCCGGCACTCCCCCAGCTCGACGTGACCGGTCGGCAGGTTGTCGTTGACGGTGCCCTCGGGACGCTCGCGCACGACACCGGTGATGCGCAGGACGTACTCGCTGCGGACGTCGACGTCGTCGTTGATCACGCACTGGACGATGCCCGAGTGGTCACGCAGATCGACGAACGCCAGGTGCTCACCGTGTTCGCGGCGCCGGCCGACCCAACCGCACATGCTGACCGTCTGGCCGATGTGCTCGCGGCGGAGCTCGCCACACAGGTGGGTGCGCATCGATGTGGCCTGCGTGGAGGACGTGGAGTCGGGTGTGGGTGTGGAGGTAGAGGTGGGGTCACTCATGTGTGTGTCAATTCTGTCCGGGATGGGAGGAGGGAAGCGAGGGGGTTCGGGCGGCGAGATGCGCGGCGACGTCGGAGCGGCTGATCGCGACCTGTTCGCCCTCACCGTGCATGGGCTTGAGCACGACGGTGCCTGCGCCGAGTTCGTCGTCGCCGACGATGAGCGCGAACCGTGCGCCGCTGCGGTTGGCGAGCTTCATCTGCGCCTTCATCGACCGATTGTCGTAGCCACGGTCGACGGCGAACCCGCCGGCGCGCAGGGCCGCGGTGAGCGTGACCGCTTCGAGCCCGCCGGTGACGTCGACGACGAATGCGTCGAGCTGCACCGGTTCGGCAGCGAAGACGCCCTCGTCGTCACAGGCCAACAGGGTGCGATCGACGCCGAGC
>JBGTIA010000018.1:0-5830 GCA_041745835.1 Ilumatobacteraceae bacterium
TATCTCCAGAACGCCATGTTGCATCCGGGTACGTGCTCGGCTCGGTCGTCGCCGAGCAGCACATGCACCGGTCCTCCCGGGGCGCGCGCCACGATGTGCGCACCTGGCGGGTCGGTGACCGGCGGGACGTTGGGGCCGCCGACGGCGGCGACGGTGTGGCTGTTCAGCCCGAGCGCGAGGTAGTACGGCCACTCCGGGCTTGGGTAGGCGTCACTGTCGAGATATGCGATGAAGTCATGTTTGGCAGCGTCGATGCCGGCGTTGCGGGCGACACCGAGACCAGCATGAGGGACTGACACGAGCCGGGCGTCTCGATGGCGTGAGACGATGGCTGCGGTGTCGTCGGTGGAGCCGTCGTCGATGACGACGATGTCGAGATTCGGGTAGTCGAGTGCGCAGGTGTGGGCGAGGCATTCGTCGATGGTCTCCTCGGCGTTGTAAGCGCAGATCACGACACTTAGCGCCGGCCACGGGTGTTCGAGGTCGGCGACGGTGCGACGGTTCCACATGTCGGCGACGTCAAGCGCCGGTCGCGGTGACCGGTCGGCGCGTGTCAACCCGAAACGCCACTCGTCGACACGGTTTCCGCCCACCACCCAGTCGTCAGTCCACGAGAACACACATGTTCCGGCGATGCCGCGTTCTATCGCGGTTTCGAGCTGCCAGCCGACGACGTCGGCCTGCTGTCGGGCGCCGGCGTCATCATCGCCGGCGTGGAGGCCCATCTCGCCCAACACGACGGGCCGGTCGCCGGCGAGGTGGTGGAGTCTCGTCAAGTAGCGGCGCAGATCGTTGCGACGTTCGAGGAAGACGTTGAACGTGACGAAGTCCAGCGTGTCGAGATCGAGATACTCCGTCGTCGGGTAGTTCCCGTACGTGATGAGCATGTCGGGATCGATGTCGCGGACGGCGTGGGCGAGTTCTGCGAGAGTTTGCTCGACCATTGACGCCCCAAACCAGCGGACGGCGTCGGCCGGAATCTCGTTGCCGAGCGAAATTCCGACGATGTGCTCGCATCCTTTGAGCCTGCGGGCCGTCTCGGTGACCGCGTCGCGCGCGTCGCGCATGACTCGGCGCCGCTCTCGGCGGCCGCTCTCGATCG
This sequence comes from Ilumatobacteraceae bacterium, assembly GCA_041745835.1. GTDB lineage: Bacteria > Actinomycetota > Acidimicrobiia > Acidimicrobiales > Ilumatobacteraceae > Sva-07. The sequence goes on from JBGTIA010000018.1 coordinate 1,103, forward strand.
AGTACCGCCAGTCACGGTGGAAAACGCCTGCAAGCAACCGCATTTCGGAGGCGGCGGCCGCAGCGATCACGTCGTCAGGTGGCGCCGTGTAGGTGCGTGCCACGGTGAAACCGCGGTCGTGCATCATCTCGAAGTCCGCTGACACGCGCTCGGTGTCCGGAAAGAGCTCGCCGTCGCTACGGGCGGCGAACGTGCCGTAGGTGACGCCGGCGAACCGGAAGCGTCTGCCGTCGAGCGCGAACTGTTTGCCGTCGGTTACAACACGGCCCATCGGGAACACCTTCTGCAGTCGCCGGTCGCCGAGGGGCACGCACTTGAGGGAACAGATGACGGTCCACGGAGACCACTTGTCGGCATGTCACTCTCTTCCGTGTAGACGCGCAGCCGAGCCCCGATCCACACAAACCAACTATCGGCTCACCGAGCTGGTTCTTGAGACATTTGTGCGACTCTCGACTTCTCGTCCCCGGCTGTCGCCCATCTCGCCGTTCGCCCACGCTGATCGTTCCCTGCACCATGACCCGTGTGGAAGAACCAGGACACGGAGGGTGGGAAATTACTGCAGTGCTCGGGAATCACGCTCTCGTTGTCATCGCGAGCCGAGAAGGTCCCACTTGTTTCCAGCGACGTCGACGAAGACCGCAACACGGCCGTACGGCTCATTGCGAGGCTCGGTCAGGAACTCGACCCTGCGGGCGAGCAGGCGGCGGTAGCTGGCGTCGAAGTCGTCGACGCGAAGGAACAATCCGACGCGCCCGGCGAAACTGCGATCCAACGGCTGTGCGCTCGCGCTCGCCGTCGGCCTGAGCAAGCAGGAGACCGGTGGCGGCGCCCGGTGACCGAACGACGACCCACCGCTTTGCTCGCCCGTCGCTGGTGAGCGACGGAGAGTCCTCGACGAGTTCGAAGCCCAGTGCCTGCACGTAGAAGCTGATGGCGCTGTCATAGTCGTCGACGATGACCGTCGCTTGCTCGATGTGCATCCGTCGAACGTAGATGACCTCCCGAGCGTCGCCCGCACACTTCGGCACGCAGAATCCCGTACTGCCGACACGAAGTAGTGACCGAGTGCGGCCCAAGCGTGACACGAGATAATCCCGACCGCAATGCGAGGACGGTGACCGTCGGTGGTCGCGCTATGGGCGGCCTCTCAACGCCATGGACATGACCGAGTGCGCCGGTACTCCCTCGCGGACGTGAGCGTTGTGGGCGCGATTATGAGTGGGGTATGACTTGCGCAGTGACCGATCGGAGGTGCCGATCACGAGCGGTTCGCAACCGATCGGGCGTCCGTCGTTCTGATCGGTTTCTGGCGGCCCAAAGCGAAGGCCCTAGCGGAGTCTGGAGGAGTCGCAGGTCGGGCGGCCTGCGGAGACCTGGAGGGCTCCGATATCGAAGAGGAGAGCGAAGCGATGGATTTCGTCGATGGTGCTTCCGTTGATCCGCAGCTGGCGACGACCGATGCGCTCCGCGGTGAATCCAAGCCGCAGTAGCAGCGTCAGCAGCCGATCAGATTGCTCACTACTCACGACAAGACCGCACTCGTTTGGCGGGGGCATCTGTGGTTCGCGCGTCGACCAAGCGACCACGCGCTACCTGCATGTGGAGCATAGGTCATGGTGGGCGTGCTCCCTTCACGACCGCCGACTAGCTGAGGGTTGCCCGGCGGCGTCTGCGTTGTTCTGCGACAGCTCGGAAGCGATCACGCGACGACGGCGGCCCGTACGGGATCGGCACCGGGTCCGGAGTCGATGATCTGCTTGAGCAAATCGAGGCCGGGACGGTCCACGGATCGGTTGTTGGCGTTGAGGATAACGATTGCGGCGTTGTGTTCAGGGGCTATGGCCAGCAGGCTGCGGTAGCCGCCGGTGCTGCCGTTGTGGAACATGACTGGATACTGGCTGCGGGGCAGGTTGGTTGCGATCCAGCCCGGATGGATTGCGGCTCTCGCGTTGAGGCGGTATGCGGTGGCGCAGTTGAGAGCGATGGCTTCGGTGAGCCCTTCCGGTGCGGGGCCGAGGTGGGCCTGCGCGAACTTGAGCAGATCGGGAACGGTCGAGTGCAGACCGCCGGCACCGGCGAGGGCGGCGAGGTGCCAGGGTGGGCGTGGTCGTCCCGTGCGGGAGTGGCCGGGGGTCAGTCGGGTTAGGCCTTCGGGGTCCAGAACTACGCGGGTGTCGCTCATGCCCAGGGGCCGGCAGATCTCGGCTTGAACGAGCGTGTCGTAATCGGTGCCGGTGTGGCGTGCGAGGACGAGTCCGAGCAAGCCGGCACCGAGGTTGGAGTAGTGGAAGCGAGCGCCGGGAACCGATCGCAAACGGGTGCGCCGCAATCCGTCCATCAGGAGCTCGCCGGTGCAGCCGGCGTAGGGGTCGGATCGAAAGAGGCCCCGGGCCCGGAGTCCTTTGGGCAGGCCTGGAAGACCAGAAGTGTGGGAGGCCAGGTGCCTTAGCGTGATGACCTCGCCGCCCCGTTCTGGGGCTGTGATGTCGCGGGGTAGAAGGTCATTCAGCGGTTGGACCAGCTCGACGACACCGCGCACGACGAGGTGGGCCAAGGCAAGCGCGGTGAACGTCTTGGTGACGGAACCGATCTCGAACTGCGTGCCGGGGTCTGCACCGTGCACTGCGGACTGCCCGCGGTGCACGGCACCCACCATGACGACACCACGCTGTTGGGCGCCGAGTCGTTCCGCTGTTCGTCGTGTCAGATCATGGAGGAGCGTGTTCATAACTCTCAGGCTTCCGTCCGACCGAAGAGGTGACGTCCGCCGTACTTCTTGTGCACAGCCTGCTTTGAGACCCCGAGCGCCTCGGCGATCTGCATCCAGGTCGTACCGGCCGCCCGCGCCCGGTACACAAGCACCTCTTCACATCCCTCGAGGCGGTGGCGCAACGCGGCCGCCTCTCGCAATGCTTCCAGGGGATCGGCACTCTCGGTGATCAACGAGATGTCAACTTGGTCCATGAGTCAACTTTAGTTGACTTCGGAGAAACGTCAACTCGGGTTGACTTTGACAGATCCGAAACTACTGCACGGAACCTTTACAAGGGATCCCGCTGGTTGCGCGCGCGGCCCTCAGCCGAGCTGACGTGCGAAGCCGTCAAGCAACAAGTCGAGGGTGAGCTCGAACTCGTCATGGCTATCGCACCAACCCAGCGCACATGACCGGGTGTGGCGCAAATGGTGGGAACCTTGTCATTGTTGCCAAGATGGCTGGCGTGCACACTGGTGTGATGACCAAGAACACCACGATGATTCCCCGCCTCCGCAGCCGGATATGCACGGGCCAACATTGGGCACCCGGCCGTCTCGGCGTCGCGCTCCTGGCCGTAGCGCTCGTCAGTGCGACGTCGTGTGGCAGCGGCCCGGCGTCGCAAGCCGGATCCAGCCCGACCACGACGGCTTCCACGGCGTCGGACTCGACAACCACCACGTCGACCACACCCAACTCGACGACGTCGGTTGTCCGGACGACCACGACCGTCGCCACTGTTCCACGGCCGATTGCGGCAATCGACCAACTGGTTGGCGCTGACGGCGCGCGAGTGCACCTGCGTTGCGTTGGCGAGGGCGACACGACGGTAGTCCTGATCGCCGGCTTCGGCGGCGACTCCACAGCCTGGGCCAGCGTCGAGGCTGAGATCGCTGCCCGAGCCCGAGTCTGCTCCTACGACCGGCCTGGCACGGGAACGAGCGACCCTGCCACTGCCACGGCGACCTTCAGCACCCGGGCCACCGACCTTCATGCGCTACTGACGACCGTTGGCGAGCCGGGGCCGTATCTTGTCGTCGGTCACTCCTTCGGCGGTGCCGAGGCCGCGACGTTCGCATCGTTCTTTCCCGATGAGGTCACCGGCCTGGTGCTGGTCGACGCGTCGCCCACCGCCTGGCCCGCCGCACTGTGCGCCGTCGCAGACGACGGATCCGACGGCTCCGCGATGCTGCGGGAACTCTGCACCGCCACCTTCCCTCCCACCGGGAACGACGAGAGGCTCGATGTCGTCGAAGCCTTCGGCGAGGCGACCCGGATCGTTTCGCTCGGGTCACTGCCGACGGCCGTCATCACCGCGAGCCGTCGCGAGACACCGCCCGACCTGGCGACGTCAGAAGTCGAGCGCCTCAACGAGGTGTGGAACGAGGGCCAACAGGACTGGATGGCGCTGTCAACGTCTGCCCATCTGGTGACCCTCGACGACACCGGCCACAACATCCAGATCGACCAACCGGCCGTCGTGATCGACGAGATCACCCGACTGCTCCCGTAGCCCAAGACCCAACCCACCGAACCGACTACACCACAAGGAGTCATCATGCACGGTCGTCCCGTCACCCAGTCCCTCTGCGACACGCACGCCAGCCACTCCCACCGCTGGCGCATCTTCGGCGTGCCCGACCTCGCCCTGCTCAAAGGAGAGACACCATGACCACCTTCTACGGAGACCACCACCGCAGCCTGCAAGATCAGTTCGACAGCCGCGAGATCGCCGACGTGCTTGCAGCGGTCATCGTTCGGCCTGACATCGACGACGAGGCCAAGGGCTTCATCGAGTCACGAACGTTCTTCTTCCTCAGCACCGTCAACGCCGACGGCCAACCGACCGTGTCTCACAAGGGAGGTGCTGCAGGGTTCGTTCGAGTGATCGACAGCACGACCATCGTGTTCCCGAGCTATGACGGCAACGGCATGTTCCTCTCCATGGGCAACATCGCTGGCGACGGGCGCAT
>JBGTIA010000019.1:0-4204 GCA_041745835.1 Ilumatobacteraceae bacterium
CGACTTCTTCGAGGAGATCGCCAAGCTCCGCGCCGCCCGGCGGATCTGGGCGCGCTGGATGAAGGAGCGCTACGGAGCCCAGCTGGAGCGTTCGATGCAGTTGCGGTTCCACACTCAGACCGCCGGCGTGTCGCTCACCGCGCAGCAGCCCGAGGTCAACATCGTGCGCACCGCGATCGAAGCGCTCGCCGGTGTTCTCGGCGGCACACAGTCGCTGCATACCAACTCGATGGACGAAGCGCTCGCCCTGCCGACCGAGAAAGCCGCCAGGATCGCGCTTCGGACCCAGCAGGTGATCGCCCACGAGACCAACGTGACCCACGTCGCCGACCCGCTCGGCGGCTCGTACTTCGTCGAGGAACTGACCGACGAGATGGAACGCAGAGCCGAGGAGATCTTCGCCACGCTCGAAGAGTTCGGTGACGGATCGATGCTCGACGGCGTGATCACGGGCATCGACGAGAACTGGTTCCAGGGCCGCATAGCTGACTCGGCCTACGAACTGGAGCGGACGTTCAACACCGGCGAGCGGGTGATCGTCGGGGTGTCGGGGTTCACCGAGGGCAACGACGACGACGACCTCGACATCCTGCGCATCTCCAACGAGGACGAGACTCGCCAGCGCAAACGCCTCGATGCCGTCCGGCACGACCGCGATCAGTCAGCGGTGGACGCCGTGCTCGCCAAGCTCCGCACCGAGGCAGCCGACCCCGAGGTCAACCTGATGCCGACGCTGATCGAGGCCTCCGGGGTGTACGCCACGCTCGGCGAGATGATGGGCGCCATGGCCGAGGTCTTCGGCCGCCACACCGAAGTCCCGGTGATCTGAGCCCCCATGAGTGAACGCATACTGGTCGCCAAGGTCGGCCTCGACGGCCACGACCGTGGGATCAAGGTCGTCGCTCGAATCCTGCGTGACGCGGGCTACGAGGTGATCTACACCGGGCTGTTCCAGACCCCGCAGACCGTTGCGGCGGCCGCCGTCGACGAGGACGTCGACGCGATCGGGCTGTCGATGCTCTCCGGTGCCCACATGACCCTGGCACCGCTCGTGGTGGAGCAGGTGCGGGCGCTCGGCAGCGAGATCCCCGTGGTCGTGGGCGGCATCGTGCCGAACCAGGACGTCGAGCCCCTCATGGCCGCCGGCATCGCAGCGGTGATCACCCCCGGGGCGACCGCAGAACAGGTCGTCGCCACGATCCGCAACGTCCTCGCCGACTGAGCGTTGGTTCCCCGCGCCCGGGTCTCGCGGAACCGTCGTTCTGAGAGGGTCCCCGATCTGCGGTCCCGGATCGGGAGCTCGACGCGGCGATGGCTTATGGTGATCCACCGTGGCGTCCCCTCCCCCACAGCCCTCCGCGCACGCGGAATTCAGCCTCGCCGAGGTCCACGAGGCGATCGCTGCGACTCGGCCCGATGCCGTCTGCCTGGTGTTCCGCGACCGAAGGTACTCGTGGGCCGAGATCACCGAGCGCACTCGACGCCTCGCCAATCACTTCGTCGGCGCCGGCCTCGGGGCGCACACCGAACGCCACGACCTCGCCGGCCACGAGAGCGGGCAGGACCACCTCGCGATCTACCTGCACAACGGCAACGAGTACCTCGAGTCGATGCTCGGTGCCCTCAAGGCGCGGGTGGCGTCGCTGAACGTCAACTACCGGTACGTCGCCGAGGAGTTGCTCTACCTGTTGAGCGATTCGCAGGCGAGCGCCGTGATCGTGCACTCGGCGTTCACGCCGACGCTCGCGGAGGTCCTCGACCGGCTGCCGAGACTCCGAGTGATCCTGCAGGTACCCGACGAGTCGGGTCATCCACTCCTACCGGGTGCGGTCTGGTACGAGGACGCCCTCGCCGCTGCGTCACCGGAGCGACCCGGCGTCGAGTGGAGCCCCGACGATCTCTACATGCTCTACACCGGCGGCACGACCGGGATGCCGAAGGGCGTCATGTGGCGCAACGGTGACGCAATGGTCGAGTGCTTCGGAGGATCCAAGACCGCAGCATCGATCGAAGAGTTCGTCGCCGAGGCCAACACCGGCCTGCAGGCGCTGCTCGCTCCCCCGTTCATGCACGGCGCCGGCCACTGGATGAGCTTCCGCACGTGGCTCGGCGGCGGCACGGTGTTCGTCCAGTCCGTGCCCGAGCGGCTCGACCCGGTCGACATCTGGTCGACCGTCGAACGGGAGAAGGTCAACTTCTTGCTCATCGTGGGCGACGCCTTCGCCCGACCCCTGCTCGACGAGCTGGACCATTCGACCAACGCGCCAACCAACGCGCCGACCAACGCGTCAGCCAGCGGTCCCGGCTACGACCTGTCGTCGCTGACGGTCGTGTTGTCGGGGGGTGCGCCGCTGTCGGCGCCCTTGAAGGACGAGTTCCTCGCGCATCTTCCGACACTGATGATCGTCGACGGGCTCGGGTCGTCGGAGGCCGGCGGCCAGGTCTCGCAGGTCTCCACGGGCGGCGGGGCCACCACCGGCACGTTCGAGATCACGCCCGGCAATGTCGTCCTCTCGGCCGATCTCGACCGTGTGCTGGAACCGGGCGACCCGGAGATCGGCTGGCTCGCCAAGACCGGTCGACTGGCGCTCGGCTACCTCGGCGACCCCGACAAGACGGCGCGCACCTACCCGGTCATCGACGGCGTCCGCTACGCCATTCCCGGTGACCGCGCACGGCTGCTCGACAGCGGCATCGTCGAGTTGCACGGACGAGACTCGGTCACCATCAATTCGGGCGGCGAGAAGATCTTCGCCGAGGAGGTCGAGGCGGCGCTCAAGTCACACCCCGGCGTGTACGACTGCATCGTCGCCGGACGACCGAGTGAGCGGTGGGGCAACGAAGTGGTCGCGATCGTGCGGATCCGCGACGGGTACGACGTCGACGACGAGGCGCTCCGCGCCGCAGCGGCCGGGCACATCGCTCGGTACAAGCTGCCCAAGGAGATCCGCTACGTCGACGAGATCGTTCGATCGCCGAGCGGCAAGGCCGACTATCGGTGGGCCAAGCAGGTTGCCGCAGAGCCCTTAGCCTGAACGGCGTGAACGACCCCGCAGCGACTCGTCCATCCTGGGACACCGACGACCTCCCACAGGGCGAGGAGAAGGTGGCCGCCGTCCAGGGCATGTTCGATGCAATCGCCCCGAAGTACGACCGGCTGAACCGGATCATCTCGTTCCGTCTCGATGTCCGGTGGCGCAAACGGGCTGTTCGCGATCTGGCGCTGCCTGCGGGAAGTGTGGTGCTCGACCTGGCGAGCGGTACGGGCGACCTCTGCATCGATCTCGCCGCCGGCGGGGTGCGCCCCATCTCGATGGACCTCAGCTTCGGCATGCTCTCGGCGGACCGGTCGGGTGCGCCGCTCGTGCAGACCGACATCCTGCGCCTCCCCGTTCCGGACGCGGCCGTCGACGGCGTGACCTGCGGCTTCGCGCTGCGGAACCTGCTCGACCTGCCCACGTTCTTCGACGAACTCGGTCGGGTCGTCCGCCCCGGCGGACGCGTCGCGCTGCTCGACGTGAGCGTGCCGAGCAACCGTGTCGTGCGCTGGGGTAACGACATCTATTTCGGCAGGGTCGTCCCGCGGATCGGGGCGCTGCTGTCCGACGGCGCCGCATACCGGTACCTCCCCAAGAGCGTGGCGTACCTTCCGACACCCGACGAGATGTTGGCGTCCCTGCGAGCGGCGGGCTTCGCCGATGCCAGCCACGCCCAGCTGTCCGGCGGCCTCACACAGCTGTTGGTCGCCACGCGAGATCGATGAGGGCTCGTACGCGACCGCTGTCGGACTACACCGACGCACCGGTCGACCTGAACGACATCGCCGCAGGCGACGGCGTGCTGTTCGTGCGCAACGCAGTGGGCATTGCCGGCCGCGGGGTTGCCGCAAGCGTTCCCGTCGACCAGGCAGCGCGGTTCCTCGCCGGCCTCGACCACCACTCGACCGTGCCAGGCAGCGGGCCAGGCGTGGGGCCGGTGGCACTCGGGTGTTTTCCCTTCGTGCCTGGCTCGCCGGCTGAACTCGTCGTCCCGAGCGTCCAGTTCCGCAAGGACACGACCGGCGCGACCAGCGTCACCACCGTCGGTGACGGCGACGATGGCCGTGACGACGAGATGGTGCACGAGGCGCTGCGGGCGCGATCACCGGCGCCGGCCACGGCAGCGAGTTGGTCGATCGAGCCGGGTGTCGAAGTCGACGCGTATC
>JBGTIA010000020.1:0-4226 GCA_041745835.1 Ilumatobacteraceae bacterium
TGTCGATCGGCTTCACTGCGAGGACCGCCCCGGCACATCGGGGGACCACGTCGACGACACGGACCGTCGGGAACAGCGACGACAACTGCTCGCGTCGGGCGGCGGCAACCTCGACCACGACGAGCGCCGAGGCATCGAAAACGCCCGAGTCCAACAGCCCGCCGAGCAGCGCGGCACCCATGTTCCCGCCGCCGATGATCGCCAAGTCGACCTGCACGCTGTCGTCGTCCACGCGCCGAACCTAGTGCGACCCATCAGAGCGATGAGCGAACCGCCCGCATCCCGGCCCTTCGCTCATCGCTCGCCCGAGACGACCTGACGTGATGAGCGAACGGACCGGATCCCGGCGTTTCGCTCATCGCTCGCCCTGGTTCGGACGGGTCGTCCGGGTGGGTGAGAGTGGGACCGACTCCCCCGAGCACACCCACCCGGACACACGACAGTGGGCGGTGGCGCCGGCAGAAGGGAACGGCGAGCGCGTTGCTCAGGTGAAGCGGCTGCGGAACCCGATGCGCAGGAGCGCTTGGAAGCACTGCTCGACCTGCGCGTACAGGGTGCCGAGCGCTCGGTCGAGTTCAGCCAGGCTCACGTGGCCGACGGGCATCTCACCGCGCAGGAACACGGCGTCCTCGATCCCGATCGAGAAGTGCGCGCCGATCAGCGCATCGTTGCGACGCAGGAGGTGTTCGTACAGCTCGACGTCGTTCTCCTCGGGCGCCGGCATCACGTAGGTCTCGTACCGCAACGTCCGCTGGCCCAACGTCAACCAGACGGTGGTGAACTCCTTGTCGTCACCGCGCATCCGGACGTGCCAGCGCACGGCGACGTCGTCGCTGCGATCGACGGCGAGGATGTGGTCGTGCTCGTCGGCCAGCTCGGCGAGCCACCCGTCGACCAGGCCATCGAGTTCGGCGAGCTGCTCGGCATCGTAGGCGTCGGTCATCGACAGTTGACCAACTCGCGCACCGTGAGGTCGCCGTAGAGCCGGCGCAACCGCGCTGCCGCGAAGCTCCAGGTGTACCGGCGTGCACGCTCGACCGAAGCGATGGACATCCGCGCCCGCAGCGCATCGTCGCGGAGGATCTCGCTGATCGCTGCTGCGTAGTCGTCCGGATCGCGCCCGATGATCAACCGGCCGGTGAGGCCGTCATCGACCAGGCTGAGCAGACCACCGACTGCGCTGGCGACCACCGGGATGCCGCACGCAGCCGCTTCGAGCGCCACGAGACCGAAGCTCTCGCTGCGACTCGGTGCCACCACGACATCTGCTGCCCGGTAGTAGGTCGACAGGATGTGATGGGGTTGCGGCTCGACGAAGAACACACGGTCGTGCAGCCCGAGCTCGTCGACCAGTGCGTGGGCGCGCATCGTCTCGACATCGCCCTCGGACCCGCTGGCCCCACCGACGATCACGAGCTGCGACCGAGGATCGCCGAGCGACGCGAGCGCGCGAATCGCGACGTCGGGTCCCTTCAGCGGCTGGATGCGGCCGACGAACAACAGCAGCGGACGACCGACCTCGAACCCGAGCGCACGCCTGGCACCGGCTTGGTCGCCGGGTGCGAAGAACGCATGCTCGACACCGGGAGCGATGATCTCGAGGCGCCCTTGCGGATCGCCGTAGTGGAGACGGAACTGGTCCGCCTCTTCCTCGCAGCTCACACAGATCGCGTCGGCACAGTGGACGATCTCGGCCTCGGCTCGATCGCGCCACAGCGGCTCCGGATCACCGTGTGCGGCCTTCACCCTGGCGAGCGTGTGGAACGTGGACACGAACGGCACGTCGAGCTCGTGCTTGAGGCGGTGGCCGACGACGCCGCTGAGCCAGTAGTTGCCGTGTATCACGTCGGGTCGTTCGTTGCGGGCGAACCAGTCGAGGACCCCGCGCCGGAACTCATCGGTCACTTCCGTCAGCGCCTCCTTCGGGAGGTGATGCGGGCCGGCGCTGATGTGCACGACGCGATGGCCTGGTTCGACGAGGATCTCGTCGGGCAGATCGTCGCGGTCGGCACGAGTGAACGTGGTGGTCTCGACGCCGGCCTGGGCGAGCGCCGAACCCAGCTCGCGTACGTACACGTTCATCCCACCGCTGTCGCCGGAGCCCGGTTGCAGCAGTGGCGACGTGTGGAGTGAGATCACGGCGGCACGTTGCACAACCTGCCAAACGATAACAACGCCGTCCTTGTTCCCAGCGCCCGGGCCCGGGGGAACTCAGTCGGGACAGTTTCAGTCGGGGAGACTGTCGACGTTCGCCTCGCCGTCGCGATATCGGCGAACGAGTTCCGCGCTGAGGGCGTCGAGTTGGTCGAAGCGGGCGCGACGATCGGACGACACCTTCGACTCGAATTCGGCGATCGCGCTGGTGAGGGTGACGAGCTGGGCGTCGTCGAGCGACTTCAACCGGCCGAGGCCGTTGGTGGAGCACAGCTCGTCGAGCTCGACGGCGAGCGGGTGATCGCTGAGGTCTTCGGTCGGCCGGGGCGGGCGCGCCGGACCACCGGTGAGGTGGCTCGACAGCACGGTCCGCAACTCGTCGTCGACGACGGCATCAGATGCGGCTGAGCGGTGCTGCGCCTCGGCCTTCACGAGGTCGAGGCGGGCTTGGGCCACGCGACGTGCGTACGACACCGCGTCGTCCTCGAGCTGCAGCTGTTGGCGCAGGCTGCGGAGATCGTCCAGCGACAGACTCGCGGGGTCGGGCAGCTTGGTCGTGGTCACGTGGATCCTCCGGACACGGGTGGCAGGACCGCCACCTCGTCATGTTGGCCGACAGGGGCGTCGATCGAGATGTCTTCGCCGTTCACCCACACTCGGCACGTGCCGAGTACCTCGGTGAACCGCTCGCCGTAGCGCACCTCGGCCGCCGCGAGCACCTCACGAACGGTGACCCCGTCGACGACGTCGGTCCCCGTTCCGGCAGCCTCGCGGGCTGAGGCGAACAGGCGCAGTCTTGGCACGAGCACCAATCTACAAGGGCGTCCCGCGCCGTGCCGGGTTCCCGACGCAGACGACCGTGTCCGGCTTGCGATCACGCAGGGAGACCTCCGGGAAGCACACCGGCGATGAAACCGACCAGAGCGACCGCCATCGTCGTCCCCAACGCGAGACGACGAGTCGAGGTCTCCTCCAGACGGCGCGTCGCTCCGTAGAAGTCCAGCGACGGCTTGACCAGCGTGCGAAGTGCAGTGAAGCCGACGAGCACCAACCACAACGACAGCGCCATGGCGCCGACCCGCTCGTCGTGCGGCATCGGACCGAGACCGTGGGTCCACCGATCGCTGACACCGCGCAGTGCCACCGCAAGATTCAGCACGACCATCGTCGCGAGCGTGGCGGTCCATCGGATCGGCAGGCCGGTGCGCGACGCACCGTCGCCGAGTCCTGCGCCGATGGTCGCCATCGACCATCTGAGCCGCACGCCCGGCCGCAGCACACCACCCGACAACAACCAGTGACTGATCGTGAACGACAGCTGAGCCGCCAGGAGTGCCGCCAGCACCGACCAACCTGGCATCTCGAAGGGGAGTCGACCCGTCAGCAGTACGGCCACCAGCACAGCCACGAACAGCATCCGGCGAATGCCCTCGACGGCCACGAGCGCCCAGGCGGTCAGAGCGAGATGGCGCCGACCCACGAACTGCCGAGCCGCAATCGTCGCCTGACGGGTCCGAGGGTCGAGCAGCCGGAGTCCGGTTCGCGCACGGGCGACCTCACCGGTGTCGTCGGCGCCGTGCGCCTCGACGGATCCGAGTTCATCGAGGCCGAAGAGTTCGACGAGGACATCGAGCAGTCCGGCGGATGTTGCCGACGGACGTGACCGCCCCGGCAGCGACCACAGGGCGGCGCTGAGCACGATGGCCACCAGGAACGCCATCACCTCGAGGAGGAGTACGACCACGCTGACGAGACCGACCGGCGACGACGAGACACGCCAGGCGAGCCAGATCGTCCACGCGACGAATCCCACGACGGACGCGGATCGACCCGTCCACCGAGCGGCTCGAACCACCGCGCCACCGTCTGCACTCTCCCGATTCATTCCACAGGCAGCATCGGTCGGGACGGCGCCCGACTTGAGGCAGTCGGGACCGATAGCCTGCCGCTCCTGTGGGTACCGAGAAACGTGAACGCCAGAAGGCCAACCGTGCGCTGAAGCACCAGCAGCAGGTCCAGGCTGTCGCCCGTCGCAAGATCTACCGCAAGGTTGCGATCGGCGTCGCCGCCGT
>JBGTIA010000021.1:0-4825 GCA_041745835.1 Ilumatobacteraceae bacterium
CCTGCCACAGGAGTAGCATCTCGACACGTTCCAATCACCATCCAGGGGAGCGTGCATGCCCGTCACCGTCGTCGTCGGAGCCCAGTGGGGCGATGAGGGCAAAGCCAAGGTCATCGACCTGCTGTCGAAGGAGCACACCTACGTGGTGCGCTACCAGGGTGGCCACAACGCCGGCCACACCGTGGTCGTCGATGGCGAGCGTTACGCCCTCCAGTTGGTGCCCTCTGGCATCCTCTACGACCACGTGATCCCGGTGATCGCGAACGGCGTCGTCGTCGATCTGCCGACGCTGTTCTCCGAGATCGACATGCTCGAGGCACGCGGAATCTCCTGCGCCGAGTTGAAGGTGTCGAGTCGGGCGCACCTGATCTTCCCGTGGCACCAGGCTCACGACGCCATCGCCGAGGCGATGCGCGGTGACGACAAGATCGGCACGACCCTCAAGGGCATCGGGCCCGCGTACGCAGACAAGTCACGCCGCGTCGGCATTCGCGTCGGTGACGTCCTCGACCTCGAGCGCTTCGCGCGGCTGGTCCGCGAGCGTGCCCTTGCCGAGAACACGCTGATCGAACAGGCCGGCGGTGATCCACTCGACGTCGACGAGATCGTGGAGCGGTTCGGCGAACTCGGTGCACGCGTGGCGCCCTTCGTGGCCGACACCGTCGGTCTGCTCCACAGCGCACTCGCGGCGGGGACCCACGTCCTGCTCGAAGGGGCCCAGGCGACCTTCCTCGACCTCGACCACGGCACCTATCCCTACGTGACGTCGTCGAACCCGACAGCTGGTGGTGCCTGTGTCGGCACGGGCCTCGGTCCGCGCGACATCGACCGCATCGTGGGGATCACCAAGGCGTACACGACGCGAGTGGGAGCGGGCCCGTTCCCGACCGAGTTGTTTGATGCCGACGGCGAAATGCTCGTCGACGTCGGCAAGGAGTACGGCACAGTGACCGGCCGCCGGCGCCGCGCCGGCTGGCTCGACTGCGTGATGCTTCGTCAGGCGGTTCGCCTCAACAGCCTGACCGAACTGGCGCTCACCAAGCTCGACATCCTCGACGGCTTCGAGACGATCAAGATCTGCACCGGCTACCGCCTCGACGGCGTGCTGCTCGAGCACTACCCGGACCGCTCGGAGCTGATCGCCGACGTCGAGCCCGTGTACGAGACGGTGCCGGGTTGGGGGAGCGTGTTGAGCGACAAGCGTGAACCCGGTCAGCTGCCGCCCGAGGCGAAGCGGTTCATCGAGATCGTCGAGGAGCAGGTCGGCGTTCCGGTGAAGGTCGTCGGCGTCGGAGCGGAGCGCGACGACTACCTCGTCTGGGCCTCATGATCCCTCGCTACTCCACACCTGAGATGGATGCGGTGTGGTCCGACACGGTGCGATTCGGACGCTGGCTCGAAGTCGAGCTGCTGGCCACCGAAGGGCACGCAGCGCTCGGGATCGTTCCGGCCGGCGACGCAGCGACGTGCCGTGAACTGGCGCCGGCGATCGACGACGCGTTCGTGCAGCAGGTGCTCGACCGTGAGGCGATCACCGACCACGACGTCGCTGCGTTCGTCGATGTCGTTCAGGCGGCGATCGGTCCACCGGCGTCGTCGTGGATCCACTACGGGCTCACCTCGTCCGACGTGGTCGACACGGCGTTGTGCTGGGCGATGCGCGACGCGGCCGATCTCCTCGTCGACGCCTCCACCGAATTGCTGGCCACGTTGGTGCACATCGCCCGGGAGCACAGCGACACGGTGATGATCGGCCGGACCCACGGCATCCATGCCGAGCCGACCACCTTCGGTGCCAAGGTCGCCCTGTGGGCGCTGCAGGTCGATCGTGACCGAACGCGACTGCGCGCCGCTCGCGACAACGTCGCGGTGATGAAGCTGAGCGGCGCGGTCGGCACCTACTCGAACATTCCGCCCGAGGTCGAACGTCACGTCGGCGACGCCCTCGGGTTGCGAGCGGTGCCCGCGACGCAGGTGATCGCCCGCGATCGCCACGCCGAATTCCTCTACGCGTGCGCGTCGGTGGGGGCGACGTGCGAGCTGATGGCGGTCGAGCTGCGGCACCTCCAACGCACCGAGGTGCGCGAGGTGCAGGAGGGGTTCAAGGCGGGCCAGAAGGGCTCGTCCGCGATGCCGCACAAGCGCAACCCGATCTCGGCCGAGACGATCTCCGGGCTCGCCCGCGTGCTGCGCGGCAACCTGTCGGCGGGCATGCAGGACGTGGCGCTCTGGCACGAACGGGACATCTCGCACTCGTCCGTCGAGCGCGTGATCCTGCCCGACTCGTCACAGCTGGCGTACTACGTGATGCGTCGGCTGCGTCGGCTGCTCGATGGGCTGCTGGTCTTCCCCGACCGGATGCGCGCTAACCTCGATGCGAGCTTCGGGCTGGTGTTCAGTCAGCCGGTGTTGCTCGCGCTGGTTCAGGCCGGCGCAACTCGCGACGACGCATACCGGATCGTGCAACGTAACGCAATGAAGGCCTGGGACGACGGCGTCGATTTCCGCTCGTTGCTCGAGGCCGACGACGACGTCGACAACGAGTTGCTCGACGACGCATTCGATCTCCGTCGATCGCTCCGCAACCTCGATCACGTGCTCGATCAGCTCGATTCGCTCGATTCGTGAGCGGACGTACACGATGTGCCTGGCACATCGTGTACGTCACGTGATGTGCGGTCAGTCGCCGCGGCCGATGCCGGCGCGCTTCAGGGTGCTGGCGGGCACGCCGACGTCACGCCACGACGCGTAGGAGATCGACTTGCTGTCGGAGTAACTCTTCGCCACCTGCACGAATTCGTTCTCGAGCGCGTCCATGTCGATCGCGTTCGACTTCGCTGCGAGTTCGGCCTCGAGATCTCGTCGCTCCTGGATCAGCAGGAGTTCATCGAGCGGGCTGGCGCTGGCGAGTTCGGTGTCGATGGCGCCGAGCCGCTTACGGATGGTGTCGGGTGTGCGCTTACGGCCCCGTTTCGGTTTGGTGGCGCGAAGTCCTTCGAGGTAGTCACGAACGACTCGGCCCTCCATTCGACCTTTGGCGAGCGCCGCCTTGTGCTCGTCGGACATCGGTGCTCTGGAGCTTCTCTTACCTGCCATGGGTCTCTATCTTATGGAGAATTGATGCGGATGCAATAGTCTGCAATTCGTGTTCGAATTGTCTTCTCACGGAACCGATGTCCACGTCGGTGAGGGCCCGCGATACCCGTGGGGTGGACTGTACGGTGGGCAGATCGTTGCGCAGGCGTTGCGTGCAGCCGCGATTTCCGTCGATCCCGCACTCGAGCCGCACTCGATCAGGGCGTATTTCATCCGGCGTGGCGACCACACCGAGCCGGTTCGTTACGAGGTCGACCGGATTCGCAACGGCCGCAGTTTTGCGACCCGACGCGTGGTCGCACGCCAGGCAATCGGCGCAATCCTGAACGCAGAGAGTTCGTTTCAACGACCGGAGCGGGCCGCAGCCTTCCAGTCGGTGACGATGCCGGAGGTGCCAGAGGCCGAGTCGTTGGTCGGGGACTCGTGGACGCCGACGTTCGGCCGTGTGATGGTTCCCGCCGACCGGGTGACCGGTGGCGCTCGCGACGGGATGGGTCGATCCGTGGCATGGATGCGCGTCAACGACGACCTCGGCGACCCACGCGACGCCGACGCACAGTTGTTGCATCGCTGCTGGCTTGCGTACCTGTCCGACGACCTGCCGACCGATTCGGTGATTCGGGCCCATCCCGTCGCCGACGACGCGGAGGCCCGCGAGCAACTGTTCTGCGCCAGTCTCGACCACACGATCTGGTTCCACCGGTCGTTGCGGGCGGATCGGTGGCACCTCTACGACTTCTCGTGTCACCACTACGTCGGCGGTCGCGGACTCTCGATCGGTCACGTCTTCCAAGCCGACGGCACCCACGTTGCCACGGTCGCGCAGGAGGTCCTCGTGCGCGACGCCCGCGACCGTGACGCTTGAGCGAGATGCCCGCTACGAGGGCTACCGTCCGACGTCGATGGATCTGCCAGACGCAACGAGCCGCACCACCCTGACGCCGACGTTGGACCGACTGCGGGCGCTCGTACTGCAGCACTCGGTGAAGCACGGCGAGTTCACGCTCAAGTCGGGCGCCACGAGCACCTGGTTCCTCGACACGAAGCAGACCGCATGTCTGCCCGAGGGGATCGTGGCCGTCGCAGACGCTGTGTTCCAGTTGTTCGGCGACGTACTCGACGAGATCGATGCGATCGGCGGTCTGACGATGGGCGGCGACCCCGTCGCCTACGGTGTGGCCGCCGTCGCAGCCACGCGCGGCCACCGCATGCGGAGCTTCAGCGTGCGCAAGGAGGCCAAGCAGGGCGGGATCACGGGGCGCATCGCCGGGGCATTACGTCCCGGCGATCGCGTGCTGGTCACCGAGGACACCACGACCCGCGGCACCTCGCTGATCGAAGCGGCCGAACAGATCGCGGAGTTCGGTGCCGTGCCGGTCTGGATGACGGTGATCGTCGATCGCGGCGGGACCTGCGCGGCCATGGCCGCCGAACACGGCATCGACTATCGCCCGCTGCTCACCGCACCGGATCTCGGTTTCGGTTACGGCACCTGACCGACAGCCGTCACGACGGTTCGAGCACGCCGGGATTCAGGATGTGCGCAGGGTCGAGCGCCTGCCTGATCGATCGCTGAGCGGCGAGGTCCCCGGCGCTGCGCACGAGGTGTAGCCAGCGGGTCTTGGCGACGCCGACGCCGTGCTCGGCCGAGATCGTGCCGCCGAGGTCGGCAACGACGGGGAGGACCGCATCGGCGAGCTCGTCGGGAGTCGCAGCGTCGAGGAAGTTG
>JBGTIA010000022.1:0-2189 GCA_041745835.1 Ilumatobacteraceae bacterium
GAGGAACCGCTGGATCGAGACGTCCTCGGTGGTCGAGAACGTGTCGACGTTGGTCGAGTCGATCCCGAACTCCTCGGCCTGGATGGTGGCCAGGATCGCCCAGTTGACCGCTTGGGCCCACTGGGTGTCGCCGTCGGCGACGGCCGGTCCGAGTGGCTCCTTCGAGAACACCTCGGGCAGGATCGTCAGGGCGTCGGGCCCGTCCGGGAACTCGCTGCGCAGCGCAGTGAGCTGGCTGCGGTCCGACGACCAGGCATCGCACTGGCCGGCGACGAACGCCTCCTGGATCAGTTCGGGGCTCTCGAAGGCACGCACTTCCCAGCTCAGGCCGAGGCGGGCAGCTTCGTT
Organism: Ilumatobacteraceae bacterium; assembly: GCA_041745835.1. Lineage (GTDB taxonomy): Bacteria > Actinomycetota > Acidimicrobiia > Acidimicrobiales > Ilumatobacteraceae > Sva-07. The sequence goes on from JBGTIA010000022.1 coordinate 349, forward strand.
GGCGGCGTTGCCCTCGGTGGTGGTGCCCTGCGCGACGCAGACGATCACGTTGTCGAGATCGTTGATCGAAGCGAACTCGCTGTCGGCCGCGACCATGATGCCCTGGCCGTCGTAGAACGTGGTCGTGAGGAACGTTGCGCCCTCGCCGCCATCGCGACTGGCAGTCCACGTGGTGTTGCGGATGAGCACATCGACCTCGCCCGACTGCAGTGCAGTGAAGCGATCGGCGGTCTCGAGATCGACCATCTCGACCTTCTCGGCGTCGCCGAGCACCGCTGCGGCCACCACACGACAGAAGTCGCTGTCGAAACCGACGTGGTCGCCTTCGGGCGTCAACACGGCGAAGCCGGGCAGTTCGTTGCGGGTACCGCAGCGCACGACATCGTTGGCCAGGACGGCGTCGAGTGTCGACTCGCTGCCCTGGACGACTTCGACGGTGTCATCGGGCGCCGTGGTCTCCTCCGGTGCGGTGGTCTCCTCCGGCGCCGTGGTCTCGTCGGTGCTCTCGGTTCCCTCGGTCGTCGGGTCGTCGCCGCCCGAATCGTTGTCGTCGCTCGTGCATGCCGCTCCGAGCAGCGCCAGCGCCATCAATGGCACCAGCGCCCGTCGTGTGGTCGTTCGCATCGGTTCCCCCATCCGCGTCGCCGTTCCGGCGATGCTGTTGTTCACCCAGCGGCAACCTCGTGGCTACCTGGCCATGAACCTAGACGCCAGCCGAAGACGGGGCAACCGCCGCTGTGACGCGACGGTGACGCGAGGGGTGAGGCGACGGTGACGCGACTGTGACGCGACGGAGCATGTTGCGCCAGACTGTCGCCATGATCGACGCCAGTGTCACCGTGTCCGCCGTCGCCGTCTCGACGGCCCGCTCCGCTCCGAAGCCTGCGACTGCCGTGGGGTGGGCTGTTGCCGCCAAGGGCGCCGTACCCCGTCAGCTCGGGCTGAGCCGTGCGGCGCTCGAGGCGAACGGTTTCGAGGGCAAGCCCGGCCAGGTCCTCGCCGTGCCGACGGCCGACAATCTTGCGGTGGCGGTGGGCGTCGGTGACCCGGGCGCCATCGATGCCGCTGCCCTCCGCTCGGCTGCGGCCGCATTCTCCAGGGCGGCGTCCAAGCACGCTCACCTCGCCACGAACCTGGCAGATGTCGACGGCGTCGATGCCGACGTGGCGGCGCAGGCAGTCACCGAAGGGGTCCTGCTCGCGTCGTACCGCTACACGGGCCTGAAGAACGATCCGACCAACTCGTCACGACTCGAGAGCCTCACGCTGATCGCCGGCGAGAAGCGTGCCAAGGACGCCGCCAAGGGCGCCGATCGCGGCAAGATCGTGGCGTCGGCGGCGGCGTTCGCCCGCGAGCTCGCCAACACGCCACCGACGTACCTGAATGCGAAGGACCTCGCGCTGAAGGCGGTCGACATCGGTACGGCTGCGGGCCTGCACGTCGAGGTCTTCAACAAGGACCAGCTCGAACAGATGGGCTGTGGCGGCATGCTCGGTGTCAACCGCGGCTCGACCGAGCCGCCCCGGATGGTCAAGCTGACGTGGTCGCCGAAGAACCCGACGGGCCACCTCGCCCTCGTCGGCAAGGGAATCATGTACGACTCGGGAGGGATCTCGCTCAAGCGCCACGACGAGTTCCACCAGAACATGAAGATGGACATGTCCGGTGCCGCTGCGGTGCTCGCCACGATGAGCGTGCTCAAGGACCTCAAGGTCAGAGCCAAGGTGACCGCCTGGCTGATGTGCACCGACAACATGCCGTCGGGCAGCGCACTGAAACTCGGCGACGTGTTGACGATGCGCAACGGCAAGACCGTCGAGATCCACAACACCGACGCCGAG
>JBGTIA010000023.1:0-23983 GCA_041745835.1 Ilumatobacteraceae bacterium
CGCCGACGTGGTGATGTTCCTGTATCGCGACGAGGTCTACAACCCGGAGTCACCCGACAAGGGTTCGGCCGAGGTGATCGTGTCGAAGCACCGGTCCGGCCCCATCGGTACCAAGCGCCTCGTCTTCCTCGGCCAGTACACACGCTTCGACAACGCCGCCCGCTCGATGTAGCGCATGTAGGGACCGGGAATACCTGGCCAACGTCGAAGCAAGTTGGCCAGAGCGTGGCCATCGACTGAGATACTGGCCACAATCAACGGAGGCCGGTCCGCAGCGAGTGCGGCGTCAGGCAACGATTGCCCGTTGGCATGTCGACGGCAATCCGGCGTTAGCAGGATGCGGAAAATCGCCGGTTGAGGGCTGATTGTGGTCCGGGCTTGCTGATGGTTGCCGCGGCGGGCCGTCCCGCACCGGTGTTCCGGTCCGGGTGGGTTCCCGGCCCAGGTGCCCGAGCCGCCCTGGCCGGGTCGGATCAGGCCAGTTGGGTGTCGAGGGCTGTGATTCGGATCAGGTTGTAGACGGCGGCGTTGATCTTGAACCAGGCCTGATTGCGTTGTCGGCCTCTGTAGCGGAGATTGTGGCCTCCGCCGATGGTCTTCATCCAGCCGAAGGGTTCCTCGACCCGTTTGCGTATTCGCTGCGACACGGTGTGTCCGGGATGTCGGGTGGTGCGGCCGTCGATCGCCGAGCGGCGGTTGCCGCTCACGTTCTGCGCGACGTGCGGAGTGAACCCGAGCTGACGCGTCTTGGCCACGAAGTCCTTGGTGTCGTAGTTCTTGTCGCCAGCGACCGTGCGTCGCCGCTTCGACTTGGGGAGACGGTCGAGCATCTCGAGTGCCGTGGCCCGCTCCGCGTAGCCGTCCGCGGTGGTCAGCTCGGCATCGACGATCAACGCGCAGCGGTGCTCGATCAACAGATGCCCCGAGTAGCAGAGCGTCGCGGCGGTGTTGTTGGACTTGCGATACAAGCGTGCCTCCGGGTCCGTCGTGGACGCATGGGTGTCGTTCGAGCGTTTCTCGCCGTGCCATTGCACTTCGGTGTTGCGACCGGCGGGCGGATCCGACGGCGGCTGGTCCTTCGGCTTGAAGCTCATGTGCGACGCCCACGCGTTCAACAAGGTGCCGTCGACGGAGAAATGATCCGACGAGACGTAGCGGCGCAGCTTCGCCTGGCGCACCACCGCAGCAAAGAACTCATCCGCGACGTCATGGTCCAACAGGCGTTGGCGGTTCTTGGTGAAGGTGGTCGCGTCGAAGGCCGGCTGGTCGATGCGCATGTCCAAGAACCACTTGAACAGCAAGTCGTAGTTGAGTCGTTCGCAGAAGGCACGCTCGGAGCGGATCGAGTACATCGCCATCAACACCGTTGCTTTCAACAGCATCTCCGGCGGGACGCTGCGTCGCCCGCTCGTCGCGTACATCTCATCGAAGATCGGGTCGAGCTCGGCAAGCACCGCGTCGACCACGACACGGATCCGACGGATCGGATGATCCGGTGGGATCAGATCCTCGGTGCTCACCGACGTCAACATCGCCAACTGCGGATCAGGGGTTCCACGCATGCCCCCATTCTTTTCTATCCGCACGCCCAACGCGAGCGCCTCAGCCGAATTTCCGCACCCTGTTAGGTGACGATCGAGAACGCTGACGAAACGTTCCAGCGGTCGAAGGCCTCGCGACCCGCTACTCCCGGATGCGTTGGTCGGTTGATACCTGCCAGCTCATCCGATGCGCTGGGCCGAAGTCGATGGCACGGAGGTCTTGCGGGCGGAGGCTTGCCGGGAAAGACAGGTCACTCGGGCCTTCCGGTCGGAGATCGGGCGGACCGGTTCTCGCAGCGCCGACACATCGAGACGTTGCTCGGCGTGCCACCCAATCCGTGCTTCAAGGACGGCCGTTTCGGCGTGCCCATGCCCGACGCCCGGCCCCGACCACAGCCACGATGCTGAAGTTCATGCTGGGCGCTCTGTCTCCACTGTTGGCGGTCGTGCCGTCAACTTCAGTAATCGCTTGCTTCTCGGTCCGTTTGCCACTCAGATGAGCCCTCACTTGGAGACGGGGTCCGAGAGGGACTTCGATCCTCCCATCATGACAGACGGCACATGATTCGAAAAATCACCACCGGAACAGCGGTGACCGCCACAGCGGTTCTCGCCCTTTCCACGATCGCTGTCGCTCACAGCCCGTACAACCTCATCAGCGACGGCGGCTACGACAACGCCAAGGACACCCACGCCCACGAAGCGCAACACGGCGGCGACGAGGGTCACCTCGACCCGATAAACACCCGCAACCTTGATGTCCTCAGCGTGACCACCATGAGCCGCATCACCGAGGGCGGCATCGCCGACCTGGCGATCAAAGGCAACTACGCCTACCTCAACTCGTGGGGCGGTGCGGGCAACTGCGGCCGCAACGGCGTTCACGTGGTCGACATCTCCAACCTGAGCGCCCCCGTCGAGGTGGGCTTCATCCAGTCCAAGCAGGGCAGCTACCCCGGCGAAGGAGCGCAGGTCGTCAGCCTCGACACCGCCTCGTTCACCGGCGACGTGCTGCTCACCAACAACGAGATCTGCAAGGCCGGAGTCGGCTTCGGCGGCATCAACCTGTACGACGTGACCGACCCGACCGAACCGGAGAAGCTCGCCGTCGGTTTCGGGGACTACGACGACAACAACAACAAGAAGAAGTACGCCAACCAGGTGCACAGCGTCTTCGCGTGGCAGGACGGCGACAAGGCCTATGCGGTCATGGTGGACAACGAGGAGTTCGAAGACGTCGACATCGTCGACATCACCGACCCCCGCAAGCCGGTGCTGATCGCCGAGCACGACCTGGTGGAGTTGAGCGGAGAAGCCATCACACAGCCGGGAGAGGGCTTGGACGAGGTGTTCCTCCACGACATGGTCGTGAAGGAGATCGACGACGGCACCCAGGTGATGATCGCCTCGTACTGGGACGGCGGCTACGTCACGCTCGACGTCGATGACCCGGTGAAGCCCGTGCTCCTGGCCGATAGCGATCTTCCTCTGCCGTTCGACAGCGAGCCGGTGTACGACACGTTGGAGGAAGCCGAGGCCAAGGTGAACGGCAAATCCGTCCCGCCGGAGGGCAACGCCCACCAGGCCGAGTTCACCCTCGACAACAAGTTCGTGGTCGGTGCCGACGAGGATTTCTCGCCCTTCGCCCTCAACGCCGGCTACGGCGAGGACGGAACCCCACTGGAAGCCTCCCCCGGCAGCGACACCCCCCAGCTCGCCGACGGCGAAACCCTGGAAGGGACCGCTGTCTACGCGGGACGCGCGTGCACCGGTGACCAGATCGATCCTGCCCCGGAGGCGAAGGAGGCGACCACGTACATCGCGGTGGTCGAGCGCGGCATCTGCCCCTTCACCGAGAAGGTCGCCAACGTGTTCGCCGCCGGTGGCTACGCCGCTGTACTCGTGATCAACCGGACCGGAGCCGGCTTCTGTGACGAGACGCTCGGGATGAGCGTGGAAGGTGCTCTGCCGACCTTCGGCGTGGCGCCGCGCTCACAGGGGCTCGCCCTGTTCGGCGAGAAGTTGGAAGAGGGCTGTGTGGACATCCCCGTCGCCAACGACAAGCTCGCGAACATCGCGCTCGGGGTCGAAGGGACCACGGTCGCCTTCGAGTCGTACTTCGACGGCTGGGGCTACGTGCGGCTGTTCAACGCAGAAACGATGGAGGAGTTGGACAGCTATGCCGTGCCCGAGTCGCGCACCGACGATTACGCCACCGGCTACGGCGACCTGTCGGTCCACGAGGTGGCCACGTCGCAGCAGGACGCCGGACTGGCGTACCTGTCGTACTACGCAGCAGGCCTGCGCGTCATCGAGGTCGGTGACGACGGCATCACCGAGGTCGGCGCGTTCATCGACAAAGGTGGCAACAATTTCTGGGGCGTCGAGGTCTTCGAGCGAGACGGCGAGGAGTACGTCGCGCTCTCCGACCGCGACAAGGGCCTCTACATCATGAAGTACACCCCCTGAGACCAGTCTCAACGAACCATGTGAATTGACGACGGTGCCCCGGTCATGTGACCGGGGCACCGTCACGTCCGGCTGGCTGAGCGTTGAGTGTGTCACCTCACACCTTTTCGATGCTGCGCCTGGAGGCGCCCCGAAACGCCGGATTCCGAACGGAATTATCTCGCGCCCAGGGATCTGATCGGAGTCGTGGCCGGCAGCGCCAAAGGCTTCGCTTGCTGTCCGGGCTGCTCGGGCCAGACCGGTGTCGTAGGCGGCCTCTGCCTGCATGTTCAGGCTGATGCCGCCGTGAGGATTGCGAAGCTGCAACCAGCCGGCGCCGTCGCGAGCGGTGACTTCCCAGCCGAGCAGCTGCGAGTAGAACGCGCCGAGCACTTCGGCGTCGGAGCAGTCAACGGTGAGCGTCGTCCAATAGATCGATGGCGCCGCGGTCATGGCGTCAGTCTCGCGCCGACGCATTCGCCACCGTTCGCCGGCGATTTGGTGCACTGCCCCGGCTGTGTCAGCCGGCTGACTGAGGTGCAGTGCGCCGGACCGAGAGGACCCGGACAGATCGCCCCACTGCGGCGCCGCATAGTCCCAGTCGGTTGGGCGAGTGTTCGACTGCGATGCTGGGTTGGTGGTCGGATCGATCGTTCACCCCTTCAGCGAGGATCCGTCGATTGTTCGGTTCGAGCCCCACGTCCCGCGAACGAACCCGACGCAGTGCCCGGCGGTTTAGGCGATCGACTCGGAGCATGCGCCCCTCTACTGGTTCCCCCGGAACTGTCCACGGGTGACGGCGTGGCCACGCGATCTTCAAGAGCGTGCCGAGTTCCGTCGGCGATTGGCAACGAACGCACACCGGGTTCACGCCATCGAGGCCTCCTGGTTCGATCGCATGGGGACGACCCAGTTGTTCCGGTACGACTTCGATGCGACCGACTTCGCCCCGTGGCCAGACGCGACGGGACAATGGATCAGCCATGAGGTGGTCGAGCCTGTCGAAGTCACCGCCATGGGCAACTTGATCGACGCTCATTGTCAGGCCCGGATCGAGCTGCGGCTGGTACCCAACTTGTGGGCGCTGGTCGAGTTGGTGAAAGACGGTCAGTGGGACTTCAGCTGCGTTCGCCTCGTGCACGCCGTGTCGCCTGCGATCGACACGCAGTAGTCGGCAGATCCCTGGTGGCTCCGCACGGTTGGGCCCGAGCAGCGGCGCAGTGATTGCGGGCGAGCCGTGCGAACGTGGAGCTACCTTCGTGCGGTGGGGCGTCGAACGGTTGATCTCTACGAGTACGACGCGGAATGGTCAACCCAGTTCGCCGATGCAGAGCACGAACTGGTCGCAGCCCTGGGCGATCTCGTGGTTGGTGTGCATCACATCGGCAGTACCGCTGTACCGGGGCTGGTGGCGAAGTGCACCATAGACATTGCCCTCGAGGTCCGGTCGATGGCCGAGTTCGTCGATGCGGTTCCCGAGTTCGAGGCGTTGGGGTACGAGTATCGGTCGACGTCCTGGTTCGACGACGGCCACGCCTTCCTCCGCCGGATCCGCGGCGACGAGCGCACGCATCACCTCCATGTCGTCGTCCAAGGGCACGCTGCGGTGGATGAGTGGCTCGACTTCCGCGAGTGGCTGCGAGCGAACCCCGACGCCGCACGTCGCTACGGAGATGTGAAACGCAGGCTGGCCGAGGTTCATTACGCCGACCGGTACGCCTACGTCGACGGAAAGACAGCGATCATCGAGCAACTCCTCGCAGACGCACGCTCCCAGCGCTGAGACTCCGGCAGGATGGGTGTCGTGGGCGTCGTTCGTCTCGATCATGTGCAGTTGGCGATGCCTGCCGGACGCGAGTCCGAGGCTGTCGCTTTCTACGAAGGAGTGCTCGGGATTCCTCAGGTCCCGAAGCCCGATCACCTCGCAGTTCGCGGTGGCTGCTGGTTCGAGGACGGGGCCCTGAAAGTCCACCTCGGCGTCGATGCCGACTTCCGTCCTGCAACGAAGGCGCATCCCGCCTTCATCGTCGGCGACGTGCGCGCCCTGGTGGCCGCTGTCGTTGCTGCCGGCTTCACCGTGAACGACGACGAGCCACTCGACGGGTTCGACCGAGCGTATGTGACCGATCCCTTCGGCAATCGCATCGAACTCATGCAGCCGAGCGCGTCGCCGCCGTCCCCCGGAGCACCCGACAACACCGATCGATGACCCGCCCCGATTCGGTACGTCGAAGTGTCACATCACGGAGCAGCACGGTGCGATGATGGGGTTCTTCCGCCGTGCCGCTTCGGCGGCAAATCGGGCCGACCCGACGACTGCAGCGGTGATTGCGCTGTCGCCATCGATCGGACGCGTCGAGCGACTGCTCGCCCGTGGAACGCCGGCAAACGGGGTGATCACCGGCATCCGCTTCTCGTTGAACGACGACACGGTCCGCCAGGAGTATGCGATCTCGACACAGACCGACTCAGGCTGGCAACGCATTGGCGTGCGGACGCAACCCGTCGAGTCACACCGCCTCCGACTCGGCCTGTCGGTGGTGGTCAGGTTCGATGGTGATCGGGGTGTCCTCGACTGGCCGGCAATGGCCGCCGCGTGGGGCCTCGGCGACGGACAGTTGTCGCAGGACTCGTTGCGCCGCCCACCCGACGACGGCGTCGTCGACACGGCGCTGGACGCACGGGTCACCGCTGGCTTCGACGATGACCCGCCGGACGGCAGCATCGCTGCCGAGATCGAGGCGGCGCGACTCGCCGGTGGAGTGCCTGCGATGTCGACCACACCGACACCATTGGCCGACGACCCCGGTACGCCCGCCCCGCTCGATGGGACGCTGCAGGGCTGGGTCGATGCGGTGCGGGGTGGGCACATGAGTCGCACAGAGTTCGACCAGTCACTGGTCGACTGGCAGTCGGCAGGAATGTGCACGGCCTCACAGGCGGCCGCTGCCCGGACGGCCGCCGACGGCTGATACGAGCCGTACCTGTTCGTGGGCGGGGCATTGAGTTGTGCGGGGTGACGGCCGAATCGTCGTGCGCTCGCTCACACGCCGCCGGCACCCTCGGCGATTGCAACCTCGGCGATTGCAAACACGGTGATCTCCGTCGACGTCACCGTCAATCAGCTGCAGGTGGTGGACGGTCCCAGTCCCTCGAATCTCTCGGTGATCCACGGCAACACCTCGGGTGCTGCCTCGGCGCCGGTGTCGAGATGGCTGACCCCTTGCAGCTCTATGAGTTCGACGGTCGCGCCATCGGCACACAGTCGCTCCACGAAGTTACGGGTGACTTCTGGGGCGACGATGGTGTCGGCGTCGCTCTGGACGATGAGCATGGGCGCGTCGGTCGGCGCGTTGCCCGGGTTGTTGTCCGCGATGATCGACGTCCACGGTTCGACCTCCCACGGACGTCCGCTCACGAACGTGAGGTCCAGGATCAGCGCGCCGGGCACGGAGCCCAGCAGCTGTCCCGGTCCGTACAGACAGTTCTGAGCGATCTTTGCAACCACGGGACGAGCCTCGGGGGTGACGACTGCGCCGAGGTCGGCGTCGAAGGTCTCTGACCAGGCGTAGAGCGCCATGGCGATCAGGATCTTGCCGACACGAGTGCCGATGTTCACCTCGAACAGCTCGACGAGGTCGGGAACCGGCCCGCCCGCAGCGACAGCGACCAGGTCGAGTTCGGGCGCGTATCGGGATGCGAGTTCGCCGGTGAAGAGGGAAGCATGGCCGCCCTGGGAATGCCCCCACACAGCGAATCGGGTGCCGGCTGCGGCCTCGGGCAGGTTGCGTGCCGCTCGGGTGATGTCGAGCGCATTCATCGCCTCGACCTCACCGACCAGGTAGGGGTGGGTTCCTTCCGTCCCCAGACCCTGGTAGTCCGTGGCTGCAACGACGTACCCAGCGGCGATGAACGCCGGGCCGCCCTCGACGCCGAGCGGCGTCTGTTCGACGGGGCGCAGCGACGGTGCGCATCGCGGCGTGACACCGACGGTCCCGTGGGTGAACGTGAGGACACGTCGACCGCCCGGCGGCGCTGGTGTGTCGGGCACGGCGATGATGCCACTGACCGCAGTTGGCTCACCGTCGAGTTTCGTCGACGTGTAGAGCACCCGATACGTCGTTGCTCCCGTGAGGTAGCCGTGGATCACCTCGGTCCTGATGATCGTTCCTGGCGGCCCATCGGGCAACGGCGATGGTGCCGTGTAGAACGCCGGCGGATCGTCGGGCTGAGCGCCGCGAATCGAAGCGCTCACCGCGGCGCCGCCGAGCGCCAGCGCCAATCCGACGATCGCGCCGACCAACCGGAGAGAACCGTGCCGGCGCACCGGTCGTGAGACGACGTCATCAACGACATTGCGTGACCGCAGCCCTATCATCACCTGGCTCACCCCCGTGACGATCATCCGGATTCCGAAGATGATCGCCAACGTCAACACCGTGACCGACGGCCACGTGACGGCGAGAATCCCCACCACCACATTGGTCAGACCGCTCAGCCCGAGAATGAAGCGATCATCCCCGTCACCCGAGAGCGCCGTCACCACCTTGAGGCAACCACCGGCGATGAGCCCGACCGCAACGGTGATCGCCAGCGCCCACAGCGTGACCCCAGGCCATCCGACCGCCACCACGGCAGTCAGCACCCACAGAAAGCCGATGCAGCGAGCGAGTTGCGGACGAGGCGAGGACGCCGCCGCCAGCAGGCCGCTCACCCCAGTGAGCACCAGACCGAACGCCACCAACCACACAAGCAGCGACAACGACCGTGACGGCCACGCCAGCAACACGACGCCGACGACAACGCACGCGACGCCCAGCCCCAACAACGTCCACCAGGGCACAGACCGCTTCGTCACGCACGGCAGCATCGTGCACCACCGAGCCGGACGTCAACGCCAGCACACCGAGTCAGGCGGCCAATCGCTCGAGCGTTGATGGCACGCGACCCGGACGCTGAGTAGCGGAACCCCCTCCTCGTGAGTATCGGTACTCTCGACCGACGATCCGGGGCGTGGTGCGATGGAAGCGGTCGATTGGTGAGCGGTCGTCGTTGCGTCAGCGCTGGCACGGCACACCTCGGCTGGCAGTTCGCTGTCGACGTCAACTTCGAGCACGAGGGGAGAACTGATGGGTAGTCGGGATCGGCGAACAGGAATCGTCGGGAAGCTCGCGGTCACCGCTGGGTTGGTCGTCGGTACAGCGGCACTGGCGGGATTCGGCGGGCCGGTTTCCGCCCAGCAGCCCGATTCCTCGCTCCCGAGGCCGACCGCCTCAGCGGTCGCCCAATGCGTTGGCGAGACCGGTCGTATCGTCGTGACGATCGTCGACAATGAGCCGTATCGATACAGAGTCACCATTGGCGGCACAGTCGTCGCTGCCAACATTCCTGACGGCGACGGCGGCATCAACGTCTTCGAGCCCTACGCCGACGGCGCGTACCCGGTCGTCGTCGAGTGGATCGCCCCCTCCGGAAACGAGCAGGCAGCTCCGTTCAACCCTCCGGTGGAGGTGCTGTCGACGACGGTGACCGTGGACTGCCTCGCCGATGTGACGACGACAGCGTTGCCGACGACCGTCCCAGCAACCATCGCACCGGTGACGAGTACGCCGACAGTGGCGCCACCGGCCACGACGGCGCCAGCAGCGGTGACCCTCCCGGCGACCGGCCGTGCCTCGAGAACGGTCGCCACGCTTGCCGGGCTGTTGACGTTGGCTGGAGGCGTGCTGCTCGTCGCTCGGCGGCCGGATCGAGCCTGAGCGGCGACCATCCGAACGTCGGAGAGACCGCAAGCGATCCCGCTCGAACCTCTCGAGCACGCTGTTGCCAAAACGTTGATCGCGAGCAGACGTCACCAGTGACGCAGGTCGATCAGCCAGCGATCGCGGACGTGGTCGCCCTCGACGAGCCAGAACTGTTCGTGGCGGGCGACGGTCGGATCGACGTGCGCCGGCCAGATCCTGACGCGATCCCCGACCGACCAGTCGCTCAACTCACGTGGCATCAGCGTGATGTGTTCGTCCGAACAGAAGAACACATCACCCTCGTCCCACGACGGGTTGCCGTGGTCCATGCCGAGCGCCTTGAGCCCGCAGTCGGCGATGATCCAACCCTTGGAGCTGACCGAGATCACCGTGGCCAGCACCGAGAGCGCCTTCTCGAACGGCACATCCAGTTCGTCGTACTGGGTGTCCATCAGCGTGTAGGACCCTGCCTGGATCTCGGTGCACCACGTGTTGAGATCCCAGGTGCCCGTGCCGCCGCCCGAGACGATGTCGCCGCCGACCAACTCGTGGGCTCGCAGCAGGATCGCCATCGCCGCCTCGACCTTCGCGCGCTTGGCGTCACGGTCGTGCACCATCATCAGGTGGCCCTCGTAGCCCATGACGCCTCGCACGTCGACACCGGCAGTGCGCGCGCGGTCGGCGAGTCGACCCGAGTCGTCGACGTCGCAGCCGCAGCGGGGGAGCCCGACGTCCACGTCGACGAGTACCGAGCGCACGCCGCCGGCAATCGCTGCGTCGAGTGTCGCGTCGGAGTCGATCGCAACGGTGATGTTCGCCTGGTCGGTGAGAGCGCCGAGGCGGGCGGCGTCGAGTGTCTCGTTCGCGAGTAGCAGGTCGTCGGTCAGGCCCGAAGCGACGAGCCCTTCGATCTCACGTGGCGTCGCCGCACAGAACCCGTGGTGACCGTCGGCGTCGAGACGCTTGGCGATGTCGGTCGACTTGAACGCCTTGACGTGCGGTCGCAGCTTGGCGCCGGGCAACACCGCATCCATCGCAGCCAGGTTGCGGTCGAACGTCGCAACGTCGACCAGCAACGCCGGCGTGATCAGCTCGGACGTGTTCGACGGCTCAGCGCTCATGACCCCATCATGCACCGACCGCCGGAATGTCCCTGAATTGTTGCGCCGAGCGACAGCAATCGGGGACATTTTGGGCGGGGGTCGTGGACGAGCGGTGCAGTTACGGTGGACGTCGTGGATCTCGACCTCGACTTCGTCCGTTCCAACTTCCCGGCATTCTCGCGACCGGGCAATGAGGGCCAGTCGTTCTTCGAGAACGCAGGCGGGTCGTTCGCTTGTCGTCAGACGATCGACGCGCTCCACGAGTTCTACGCCGACTTCAAGGTGCAGCCGTACAGCGAGTTCGAATCGTCTCGCCGTGCGGGCGAACTGATGGATCGCTCGCGTGAGCGGTGGGCGCAGGCGCTCGGTGTCGAGGCGCGCGAGGTGGTGTTCGGACCCTCGACGTCGGCCAACACCTACGTCCTCGCTCACGCATTCGCAGACGTGCTCGAGTCGGGCAACGAGGTGATCGTCACCAACCAGGACCACGAGGCGAACACCGGAGCGATCCGGCGCGCCGCCGAACGTGTCGGCTGCACGATCAAGGAGTGGACGACCGACCCCGAGACCGGGCTGCTCGACATCGATCAGTTCGAAGCACTCCTCGACGAGCGAACGGGACTCGTCACGGTTCCGCACGCGTCGAACATCGTCGGCTCGGAGAACGACGTCACGACCATCACGAAGCTCGCCCACGGCGTTGGCGCACGAGTGATCGTCGACGGGGTGTCGTTCGTCCCCCACACGATTCCCGACGTGGGCGCGATCGGCGCCGACGTCTACCTCTTCAGCCTCTACAAGTCGTACTCGGTACATCAAGGGCTGATGGTCGTGCGTGCCGGGTTGATGGCCGAGCTCCCGAACCAGAGCCACTTCTTCAACGACGCGGTTGCCGACAAGCGGCTGAACCCTGCCGGGCCGGACCACGCGCAGGTGGCGTCAGCCGGAGCGGTGCTCGACTACGTCGAGGCGTTCCACCAGCATCACGGTGGCCAGCCGACCGACGATCTCCGGACCGCCGCAACCGGGGTGTCGGAGCGCTGGCGGACGCACGAGGATGCACTCACACCGCGAGTGCTCGCCGTGCTCGCCGACCGTGATGACGTGCGTCTCCTCGGCCCGGCGACGATCAATGCGGTCCCGCGGCATCGGTGCCCGACGATTGCATTCAGCCCGTTGGTGCGAGACCCGCAGGAGGTCGCGCACGAACTCGTGGTTCGAGGTGTCCAGACCAGCTCGGGTCACTACTACGCCGCACGCGTGCTGGAGGGTCTCGGCATCGATCCCGATCGTGGTGTCGTCCGATTGTCGTTCGTGCACTACACGTCGGCGGCCGACGTCGACCGAGCGGTCGACGCGCTCTCTGACGTCCTCGGGTGAGGCTCAGGCGCACCGAGCGGCGTCAGCTGATCTGAGCAATCGCGCCACCAGTCCGATCGCGCCTACGCTCTCCACGTGCCTGGATCAGTTCCTCTCGTCGGTGTCGTCATGGGGTCGTCGAGCGACTGGCCGACCATGTCGAAGGCGGTCGAGATCCTCGAGCAGTTCGGCGTTGCCCACGAGGCGAAGGTGGTGAGCGCACACCGGATGCCCGACGAGATGTTCGCGTACGCAGAGGCCGCGCACGCTCGTGGGCTGCGGGCGATCATCGCGGGGGCGGGTGGTGCCGCGCACCTCCCGGGGATGTTGGCAGCGAAGACCACGGTGCCGGTACTCGGGGTACCGGTGGCCTCACGACATCTGTCGGGACAGGACTCGTTGTACTCGATCGTGCAGATGCCCGCGGGGGTCCCGGTTGCCACCTTTGCGATCGGTGAGGCTGGTGCAACGAACGCAGCATTGTTCGCTGTGGCACTGCTCGCACTCGACGATCCGGCGCTGGCGACGGCGCTGGTCGGCTACCGGTCGGAGCGTCGGGACGCCGCCGAGGCGTCGGAGCTGCCGCCCCGCAGCGACTCATGACCGCAGCGGTGATCGTGCCCCCGGCGACGCTGGGGATCCTCGGGGGAGGCCAACTCGGTCGCTACGCGGTCATGGCGGCAGCGTCGATGGGATACCGCACCATCGTGCTCGACCCGGATCCGTCCGCGCCCGCAGGCCTGCTCGCCCACGAACACCTCGTCGCCGCGTACGACGATCCCGATGCACTCCGTCGCCTCGCGTTCGAGTGCGACGCGGTCACCACGGAGTTCGAGAACCCGCCGGCCGCAGCACTCGACGAACTGGCGGCCACCGTGGTCGTCGCGCCATCACCGGATGCGCTGCGTGTTGCTCAGAATCGCATCGCCGAGAAACGCTTCCTCGTCGAGAACGGCTTTCCTGTCGGCCGTCACCAGGTGCTGGTCGGTGACGATCCGGTGGTGGACGCCTCGTTGGTCGAACTCGGGGCAATCGTCAAGACCGCGCGACTCGGCTACGACGGCAAGGGCCAGCGATCGGTGGCGGGGGTGGCCGAGACGCTCGCGGCCTGGGCCGAACTCGACGGCGTCGACTGTGTGGTCGAAGAACGTCTCGAGCTCGAGACCGAACTCAGTGTGATCGTCGGCAGAACCGCTTCGGGGCAGGTCGAGGCGTGGCCGGTCGCCGAGAACCGCCATGTCGACGGCATTCTCGATCTTTCGATCGTGCCGGCCGCGGTGCCGGCGAAACTGGCCGACCGGGCCATGGGTGTGGCGATGGCGATCGCCGACGCGCTCGGCTACGTCGGGGTACTTTCCGTCGAGCTCTTCGTGGTCGGCGGCGAGTTGCTGGTCAACGAGTTGGCACCGCGCCCGCACAACAGCGGCCACTGGACGCTCGACGCAAGTGCCACCAGCCAGTACGAACAGCAGGTGCGGGCCGTGTGCGGACTCGGGCTCGGTTCGACGGCGATGACCGCGCCGGCGATCGCGATGGTGAACCTGCTCGGTGACCTCTGGGACGGTGGAGATCCTGACTGGAGCGCCGTGTTCGACGATCCGAACGCCAAGCTGCACCTCTACGGCAAGTCGCAGCCTCGACCCGGCCGCAAGATGGGCCACCTCACGGTGACGGCGCCCGCCGGCCATGTCGCCGCCGCCCGGGCGCTCGAACTCCGAGCCGCCCTCACCCGCTGAGTCTCCTGCCCGACCGCCCTCCCGCGGATCAACCACGTTTGCGTGCGGATTCGGGTGACCCGTCCCACCGAGAATCCAACACAAACGGGAGTGGCCCGGCAGACCCCACGTTTGCGTGCGGATTCGGCTGGACCCGTCCCACCGGGAATCCAACGCAAACGTGGGTTGGAACGTCGAGTGCTCAGGAGGTGGGGGCGGGTTCGACGTCGAACTGCTCGACCCGACCGTCGGCATGGCGTGCGAATCGGCGGGACACGGGGCCGTGGTCGGGGTCGTCGGAACCCCACGGCCAGCCGCCGAACTGTGTGCGGCGGTAGTCCTCGAATGCCTGTTGGATCTCGGCCTGCGTGTTCATCACGAACGGTCCGTACCGGGCCACCGGCTCACCGATGGGACGACCCTGCAGCACCATGCACTCGACGCCGTCGTCGCCGGCGACGAGTTCGAGGGGGCGGGTCGGGTCGATCGCTGCGCCGTTGCCGGCGTCGAGTCGTTCGCCGTCGACCGTCAACCAGGATCCGGCGAAGGCATACAGCAAACGGTGCGAGTCGGGTCCGGCTGCCGGCATCGTCCACCGGGCGCCTGCGTCGAAACGGAGATGCCAGATCGCTACATCGGCCTCGGCCTTCGCCGCCCAGGAGTTCGGCGGTGGGCTCGGTGCTGTTGCGTTGTCGAGTGAACCCGCGATCACCGTGATGTCTGCCAGCGCGTCGCCCTCGCCTGAGGCGACGACCACGGTCGGCGTGTCGTGGCTCCAGAGCATCGTGAAGTACGGCTCGACCATCTTGTCTTCAGCGGGAAGGTTCAGCCAGATCTGGAACAGCTCGAGGCGGTTCGGAGCGTCGTTGGCGAGCAGCGGGAACATCTCGCAGTGGACGATGCCTCGGCCGGCGGTCATCCACTGCGTGTCGCCGCGACCGAAACGCGCCGTGGCGCCGAGCGAGTCGCTGTGGTCGCAGAATCCGGTACGCACGTAGGTGACCGTCTCGAACCCGCGGTGAGGATGTTGGGGAAAGCCGGGCACGTTCGAGCCGTGGTACATGTTCCACCCATCGACACCGGCGAAGTCCATGCCGATCTCGCGACCGTCGAGCGGCGCGTCCGGGCCGAGATCGACCGTGCCCGCCGGATAGTCGTCTCGGTGGTGGGCGCAGAACAGGAACGGGTCGATCGTCGGCCATTGGGTGCCCAAGGGGAACGTCTGCAGGAGTGCTCCGGTCATGTCCGCAGTCTACCGACCAATATTTGCGCCCGCAATGAAGACCGGCCGACGAAGCCAGGCGGAGGAGCAAATCATCGAGGTCGGTAGGTTTCGCCGGTGGCCAACGCACGTGACGTCCTGCAGCACGCAGCCGTACGGCGCTACCTGGCTTCGACGGCCTTGGCCGCGGTGGGCTTGAACATCCTCGTGACGGTGCTGTTCAAGCAGACCTTCGACATCACGGGCAACGCACTCGACATCGGATTCATCGGGCTCGCGCAGTTCGTACCGGCAGTGCTGCTCGTCCTGGTGAGCGGATGGGTGGCCGACCGGTTCGACCGCCGGCGGGTGACTGCGCTGTTCCTCCTCGCCAGGGTCGGTTGTGCCCTCGCGTTCTTGGCATACAGCCAGATCGCGCCCGGCACGGTCTGGCCGCTGTTCGCCATTGCATTCGTGTTCGGCGCCGCCGACGCGATGATCGGACCGTCACGCCGTTCGATCGCACCACTCCTCGCGCCGCCGGAACTGTTCCCCCAGGTCGTCGCACTCTGGACAGCGACGTTCACGGCGTCCGCGATCGTCGGGCCGGTGATCGGTGGGTTCCTCTACTCGGTCGGCCCGAGCGAGGCCTACGCAGTGGCAGCGGTGCTCGAGTTGGCGGCGATCATCCCGATCCTGACGATCGTCTACGCCCGCGAGCCCGAACGCATGACCGACCGACCCACGCTGCATGCAGCGCTCGAAGGGCTGCGATTCGTGCGCCGGACCCCGGTCGTCCTGGGCACGATCTCGCTCGATCTGTTCGCCGTGCTCTTCGGTGGTGCGATCGCCCTGATCCCGGTGGTGGCGAGCGAACGTCTCGGCGTCGGCGATATCGCCTACGGATGGCTCCGCGCTGCGCCGGGTATCGGCGCCGCGATCATGGCGATCTGGCTGGCGACCCGTCCGATCACCCGTCGGGTCGGCCCGACGCTGCTGAGCGTCGTGGCGATCTTCGGACTGGGCACGATGGTGTTCGGACTGACCCGCAACTACGCAGTGGCGTTCGTCGCGTTGATCGTGATCTCCGCAGCCGACATGGTGTCGATGTTCATTCGTGGATCGATCGTCCCGCTGGTCACCCCCGACGATCAACTCGGCCGGGTCAGCGCGGTCGAGGGCGTGTTCATCGGCGCATCCAACGAGCTGGGCGCGTTCGAGAGTGGGGTGGCAGCGCGGATGTTCGGTGTGCCGTGGGCGATCGCCGGCGGCGGCCTGATCACCGTGGTGATCGCAGTGAGCTTCACCGTCGTGTTCCCATCGCTTCGCAAGATCGACACCTTCGAGGAACTCATGGTGAAACCCCCGGCGCCCGTGGCCTGACGGTCGCGTACGGTCGCGTCGATGGAATTGCGGTGGCCGAGCGAGATCGAACTCCCGGGCTATGTCGATGCGCTCGAGCGCGGCTGGTCGCCGAACACGATCGACCCCGACGCAGGCATCGCCGAACTCGACCGAATTCGTCGCGTTCCGGAGGCCTTCCTCGCCTCGCTCGTCGACCGTGACGCTGCCGGACCCCCGATCCTGCTACCCGACGGTTCGGTCGCCGAACGCATTCCCGGCTTCCGCAAATGGATGTGGGATGGGGCCTTCTGCGGAACGATCGGTTTGCGCTGGCGGCCCGGCACGGAGGAGTTGCCGCCGCACGTGCTCGGTCACGTCGGCTACAGCGTCGTGCCGTGGAAGCGTCGGCTCGGCTATGCCACCGCTGCGCTGGGGGCGATCCTGGCCGATGCCGCCGCCGAGGGGTTGCGTTGGATCGACGTCACCACGGACCTCGACAACATCGCGTCACAACGGGTGGTCGTCGGTGCCGGCGGTTCGCTAGTCCAGCGCTTCACGTATCCGGCCGCTTACGCCAAGGGCGAGGGCCTGCGCTATCGCGTCACGGTCCTGGGTGAGTCGACCTCCACCCAGATACGCGTGTAGAGGAGATCGGTGGGGGAGCGGCCGGCGTCGAGTCCGCGCTGCTCGAAGCGGGTGAGCGGGCGCCAGTCCGGACGTTCGATCACCCCACCGGTCAAGCGGGGTTCGGCGTCGCAGACGTCCTGCATGGCGTCGGCGTAGTCCGCGATGTCGGTGGCGAGGTGGAGCTGCCCGCCGATTCGCAAGCGGTCGACGAGCGCGCCGACCACGTCGGGACCGACGAGACGCCGATGGAAGTTCCGTCGCTTCGTCCAGGGGTCGGGGAAGAAGATCCGCACCACGCTCAACGACTCCGGCGCGATTCGATCGAGTAAGGGAAGCAAGTCGCCGTGCACCACCCGGATGTGATGGAGGCCGAGGTGCTCGATGGCGTCGAGCACCGTCACCACGCCCGGCGTGTGCACCTCCACGCCGATCACGTCGACATCCGGCTCGGCCGCCGCCATCTCGATCGTGGACTCTCCGTGACCGAACCCGACGTCGAGCGCGACCTCGGCGTTGCGTCCGAACACCTCGTGGCAGTCCAGTACCGGTCCCTCGATGTCGAGGCCCCATCGGAGGATCCACTCGTCGAATTCGGCTTGACGTTTCGGCGACAGCGAGCGGCGGCGCACCTTGAACGAGTTGGCCGGACGACGCACTGACCGAACGCCGTCACTACCGGTCACGTACACGTGGTCCGACGCTACCGGTGTGCAACGCGTGTCGATCGGCTGCCAGCTGGCCTGTTCGCAGTGCTTGCCGTTGTTGTCGTGATCGTGCTGGCGTCGGCCGCAACGGCACTCACACGCTTGATCCTCTGACAGCTGGCGGGCACTACAGTTCGCGCCATGTTTGGTGCTGACATCGACCTGATGCCCGGCGAGGAAATGATCCTCGCGTCGAATCCCCACTGGTTCTATTTCTGGAAGCAGGTGGCGGCAGGGATCGGCCTTCTCGGCCTGCTGCTGCTCCTCCAGGTCGTCGAGACCGACTGGCTCAACGACGTGATCGGCTGGGTGACGCTCGCTGCGTTCGTCGTGCTGGTCATCGACCTCATCTTCGAGTTCGTGCAGTGGCAGACGACGAGGTTCGCGATCACCGATCAACGAGTCGCCTATCAGAGCGGCATCGTCAGACGGCGGGGTGTGTCGATTCCGCTCAACCGCGTCAACAACGTCAACTTCGATCAGACGATGATCGCTCGGCTGCTGAACAACGGTGTCGTCACGATCGAATCCGCTGGCCAGACCGGCGATTCGGTGTTCGAGAACATCCCCGATCCCGAGCATGTGCGCACGCTGATCTTCGAGCAGGTCGAAGCCGACGAGCAGCGCGACTCGGATCGCGACGCTGCGTCGCTCGCGAAGGCGATGCGTGACCACGTGGAACCAGCGACGGGGAGCCCGTCGCCGCCGTCACCCCCGTCGGCGCAGGAGCGGCTCGAAGCGCTCGACGACCTGAAGGTGCAGGGGCTCATCGACGACGCCGAGTACGCCGCCAAGCGACAGCAGATCCTCGACGAACTCTGATCGACCGGGGATGCGGGACAACACGGGTCAGACCCGTGTTGTCCCACTGACACAGGCAGCCCAGTCGTCGACGACGGCGACGAAGGCATCGACGTCGTCGTCGGTGATCTCGATCGACAACGCGATGAAGCCCCGCCGGGCGATGTAGAAGCCGGCGTCGAGCGCCGCGAAGAACAGCAGCTCCTTGAGGCGGTCGTCGCCGGTGCGCAGATCGTCGACCGAGTCGACGGGACCCGCCGTTGCGTGAACGTTCATGAGCGATCCGGCTCCGGTGACGCACATGGGCACGCCGTGGCGTTCGAACGCCAGGTTCAACAGGGACCGGAGCCGCTCGCCGCGAGTGTTCGTCGCCGCCAGCACGTCCGGAGTGAGGACCTCGGTGAGCGTTGCCACACCCGCCGCCATCGACACGACGTTGTTGTTGAACGTGCCGGCGTGGCCGAGTCGGCCGCCGGCAGTCGCATCGAACGCCGCCATTAGTTCACGCGAACCGCCGAAGGCACCGAACGAGAAGCCGCCAGCGAGGTACTTGCCGAGCGTCGTGAGATCGGGCGTGATCCCGAGCAATTCCTGCATCCCGCCGGGCGCCATGCGCGACGTCATCACCTCGTCGAAGATCAGCAGCGCCCCGCTGCCGTCGCAGAGGCGACGCAGCGAGGCGAGGAACTCCGGGTGACCCGGCAGACATCCTGCCGAACCCTGCAGCGGCTCGACGAGCACGGCGGCGATCGAATCACCGTGCTCGTCGAAGACCGACTCGACGGCGGTGACGTCGTTGTACGTCGACACGATCCAGTCGTGGGGCACGTTGACATCACGATGGCCTGCGAACGTGAGTACACCTCCGTGGTAGCCGCCGTCGAACACGAGCACCTTGCGGCGGTCGGTGTGGTGCGTTGCGAGTGCGAGCGCCATCAGGTTCGCCTCGGTGCCGGAGTTGGTGAAGCGGACCTGCACGATCGACGGGAACCGCCCGGCGATCAACTCGGCGAGGCGGACCTCGTTCGGATGCACGGCGCCGAGCGCCCAGCCACCATCGATCGCCTGGTGTGCGGCCCGGCGCGCGGGTTCCGGCGAGTGGCCGAGGAGCCCCGCGGTGTAGTTGCCGAGCAGGTCGACGTAGCGGTGACCGTCGACGTCGACGAGGTGCTTGCCCGCAGCGGACGACACGCGGAACGGGAACGGGTCGAAGTGCAGCACCGAGCGAGTGTTGCCGCCTGGCAGGACGTCGGCGGCGCGCTGCGCCCACGACTCGCTCGTGGGGTTCGCCCGGGCGTAGCGCTCATGTGCGTTGATCACTGCGTCGTCGAGTGAGGCGATGACATCGCCGGTCTGACCCCTGTTGTGATCAGGCACGGGTACGGCGTTCGCCCCAGTGTCCCATGGCGCCGGCGCGCTGGAAGCGGGCCGGACGGTCGTCTGGACCGAGGATGTCGGTGGCCAACCACAGCCGCTTGAGCCATCGGACCCGGCCTGCCGCTGTGTCGTCGACGTATCGGCGCCGGCCGTGGAGGACGTGGTAGTTGTTGACGAACTGGATGTCGCCGGGCCGCAACGCCATCTCGACCTGATTGTCGGAGTCGTTGATCAGTGCGTCGTACGCGTCCATCGCCTCGATCTGCTCGTCGGTGAGCCTGGGAGCGTCGGCGTGTCGTTGCGAGGCCTGGATGAACGGCCGGATGTAGCGAACGAACAGCCGATCACCGGTGGGTCCGGTGTGACGGGTGAACGCCGGAACGGAGTAGAACGGCTGGCCGCCGTCGCGCTGCTCGCCGCGGAAGTCGTACGGCAGCGGGTCGTAGAGCACGGCGGCGAGATCGGGTCGGGTACCCACGAGGGCGTTGTACGCGCCCACTGCATTGGCCACCAGGCTCTCGCCGCCGCTGACACCGTTGTCGATGCACATCAGGCCGACGAGGTCGGAGCCGTCGCTGTGGAATCCCAGCGGGTGGCCGCCGATCTCGTTGCCGCGAGCGGTCGGGTCGTCGGGTGCCTTGCCCTGGTCCCTCACGTCACCGAGCAGGTGGCCTTTCGCATTCTGTGGCCACGGCTCGCCGAGATGCATGCCGATGCCCCAGTACATCCACGATGCGTCTTCCGCTCCGAGCCGGTCGACGTCGAGCGAGGAGATTCTGGCGAACCCGCGACCGTTCACGAGTTCGTCGGCCATGGTTGCGAGCGGCGCAGCGAGCGTCGGCAACGGGAAGGCGTCGGCGGTGACCTCGAGCACGTCGTCGGTCACGGATCGGGCGTGCGCGAGTGCAGCGTCGAGTTCGGCGTGGTGGGCGGCGGTGAGTGCCAACGTCCAGTCATCGGTATTGCCGACGTCGCTGGCGCGCCAGTTGGCGTGCGATTCGAGTTCGACGGCGTCGCCCGTGCTGTCCCCGTTGGTTGTCGTGCTCTCGGTGGTCGTCAGGTTCTCGGTGGTGGTCATGGTCACGCTCCGTTCGGTGCGGGCTTGGCGCCGCGGACGAGGCGGCCGGGCAGCGCGTCGGTGGCGACGCCGTCGTGGTAGGTCTCGTGGCCGGCGACGATCGTGTGACGCCATCCGTCGGCTCGTTGCAGCAGGCGACGTCCGTTGGCGGGCAGGTCGTGGACGATCTCGGGCTTGTGCAGTCGCAGCCGATCGAAGTCGACGACGTTGAGATCGGCCCGGTAGCCCGGAGCGATGACGCCGCGGTCGAGCAGTCCGACGGTGCGGGCGGTGTATCGGCAGTGGCGTTGCACGAGGAAGGGGAGCGGGATCCGGTCGTGGTCGCGGTCGCGTCCCCAGTACGCGAGCAGCGTGGTGGGGAAGCTGCCGTCGCAGATCGTGCCGACGTGGGCGCCGCCGTCGCCGAGACCCGGAACGGTGTACGGGTGCGTCAGCATCTCGTGGCAGCCGTCGAGGTTCCCGTCGACGTAGTTCAGGAACGGCAGGTACAGCAGACCGTGTCCGTCGTCGGCGAGCATGGCGTCGAGCGCCACCTCCTCGGAGCTGCGTCCCGACCGGGCGGCGACGGCCTCGATCGACGTGTCGAGTGAGGGCTCGTAGTCGGGCTCGTCGCGCATCTCGAACAGCAGGTCGAAGCGCCCGATCAGGCTGCCGCCGAGCTTGTCTTGCGACCGCTCGACCGCTGACGCGAGCAGTCGGTCTCGGAACTCCGTGTCGCGCAGTGCCGTGACCCGCTCGGCCAATGGGCGGTCGGCGATTTCTCGGTACACCGGATTGGTGAGGAACGGATTGAGAGTGCACTCGAGGCCGAGGATCAACCCGACCGCTCGCGGCGCCACCTGGCCGATCATCGTGAGTCCGTCGGCGTTGGCTGCGGTCAGGTGGTCGAGCAGTCCGCGGAACCCGTCGGGCGCCATCGGGTTGCGTGCGATCGAGATCGACATCGGGCGACCCGATGTCGCGACCATCTCGCGGAGCATGGCGAACTCTCCGTCGGGGTCGAGGAAGTCGGACACCACCTGCAGGACGCCGGTGCCGGTCGCCCCGACCCCCTGGGCGATGCCGATCAGTTCTTCGGGTGCGGCGGTCAGCGTCGGGGTGTAGGCACCGGTCGAGGTCTTGTGATTGCGTGTGCGGCTCGTGGTGAACCCGAGGGCACCCGCTTCGATGCCCTGCCGGGCGAGTTCGGCCATCGCTGCGATGTCGTCGGGGGTGGCGTCCTCGTGATTGGCGCCGCGCTCGCCCATCACGTTCAGGCGGAGGGCGCCGTGCGGCACCTGCATCGCCACGTCGATGTCGTGGGGGATCGAATCGACGGCGTCGAGGAATTCGCCGAAGGAGTTCCAGTTCCATTTCAAGCCCTCGTGGAGCGCAGCGCCGGGGATGTCCTCCACGCCCTCCATCAATTCGATGAGCTTGTCGTGGTCGGCGTCGTGGACGGGCGCGAAGCCGACGCCGCAGTTGCCGGTGACCACGGTGGTGACGCCGTGCCAGGACGAGGGTTGCAGCCGCTCGTCCCAGGTGGCCTGGCCGTCGTAGTGCGAGTGGATGTCGACGATGCCCGGAATGACGAGTGCGCCGTCGGCGTCGATCTCTCGTGTGGCGCTGCCGGACACCTCTCCGACGTCGACGACGAGCCCGTTGCGTACGCCAACGTCTGCAGTGCGGGCATCGGCGCCGGTGCCGTCGATGACGGAACCGCCCCGGATGATCAGGTCGTAGTCAGCCATGCGCCAGTCTCGCGCCCCCGACCGAACCGACGAGACCCGGACGGACGTGTCGCAGCCGAGCGATGAGCCAGGTGTCGCCATCCGGTCGGTTCGCTCATCGCTCGACGCAACGAGCGACGGAGCGCGCGGTCGTCAGGTCTCGGTGTCGGCGAAACGTTCGATGTCGCCTCGGTGCCCGGCGACCACGATCAGGTCGTGTTCGCCGAGCAGGGTGGCACTCTCGGCGTACGTGAACGACTGACCTTCGGGCTTGATGCACACCACGGTCACCTTGTAGTGGGCACGCAGGTCGGTGTCGCCGAGCCGCTTGCCTGCGAGATTGCGCGGGACCTGGGTCTCGATGAGGACGAAGTCGTCGTCGAGCGCGAAGTACTCGATGAGCGCTCCGGTTAGGAGGCGCGCGACGCGGCTGCCCATCTCGGCTTCGGGGAAGACGACATGGTGCGCTCCGACGCGCTGGAGGATGCGGCCGTGCGATTCGGTCAGCGCCTTGGCCCAGATGTTGGGGACGCCGATGTCGACCAGTGCGCCCGTGGTGAGCACGCTGGCCTCGATGTCGGCACCGATCGCGACGACCACCGTGACGGCGTCGGGCACACCGAGCTGTCGGAGCGTCCGCTCGTTCGTCGTGTCGGCCTGAGCGACGTGGGTGAGGTACTCGGCATGTTGCTGGACGCGTTCCTCGTCGGCGTCGATGCCGAGTACCTCGTGGCCCATGTCGATCAGCGTGGAGGCGAGCGACGACCCGAACCGGCCCAACCCGATGACGACGATCTCGCCCCGGTGTCGGACAGGCGGGCGCAGGCCGCCGAGCATCGTGTGAAGAATTTTGTCAGCCAATGATCGGTCGCTCCTCGGGATAACGATACGCCGGGAGGCGCTCGCGTAACGCGAGGGCCGTGACGAACGTGACGGGACCGACGCGACCCGCCAGCATCACGACCACCAAGAGGAGGTGGCCCGACGCACCGATGCTGCCGGTGATGCCGGTGGAGAGTCCGACGGTGCCGAACGCCGACGTGATCTCGAACAGTGCCGGCGTGAGCGCCAGGTCCTCGACGCTCATCAGGGCCAGCGTTGCTCCGACCACGAGGCCGATCGCGAGTAGCGCAACGGTCAGCGCTTGACGGATCAGGTTCGTCGGCAGGCGTCGCCGGAACACGTTCATGTCGGTGTTGCCGCGAACCTCGGACCACAGGACGAAACCCAGT